>NZ_JAUBPN010000001.1:307311-493482 GCF_036700745.1 Microcoleus sp. S36a_B3
GCATCTTGCCTGTCCTCTTACTGATAATAGATGCCAAACTTTGTTTGTAACTAACAGTTTGATAGCAACGAATCGCCTCAGCAATTTTGCCTTGCCTAGTCAAAACTTCCCCCAAATTCAAATAAGGCCAAAAAGGCTCCGGTTGAGCTTCCAGAACTTCGCGGCACAACTTCTCAACTTCATCCAGCTTGTTTTGCTCAACCAAAACTTCCCATAAATTGTAATAAAACCACCAAGGATTATCGGGATTTATTTGGATTGCTTGCAAAAATGTCGCAGCCGCTTCCTCCCCATATTTTTGCTGGCTCAAAACAGCACCCAAATTGTAATAAGACCAGCAATCATCGGGTTTTTGGGCGACTTGGGCGCGGGCGGAGGCTAAAGTGCTAACGTACTTTTCTTGCTGCTGCAACAACTCCTCTAATTCCGCTGACAGTTCTGCACAACTCGGAGCGGATGTCAAGAGAAGTTGGTAAAAAATAATTGCGTTTTTTGGGCGATCGTACTTTCCTAAATTTTTTCCTAACTGCAAATAAAACTTCCAATTTTCCGGTGTAACTTGCAATTGACATTTTTCTAACACCGACTGTAAATCAGACTCTGTTTGTCCGAGAACAAATCCCAACTTATCGTAAATTCCCGGCAAATTTCCGTCAATTTCCACAGCTTTCAAATACGCAGCAATAGCTTCATCCCACTGTTTGAGTTTAGTTAAAGCATCGCCCAAATTGCAAAAAGACCAAGCAAAATCCGAGTTGAGAGCAATCTCGCAGAGGTAAGCCGCAGCAGCCTCTTCCCATCGCCGAAGTTTCAGCAAAGCATCGCCCAGATTGTGATAAGACCAAGAAAAATCAGGATTTAACTCAACAGCTTTTTTGTACGCGCAGACAGCATCCTCCCATTGTTCGAGTTTCAGCAAAACATCGCCCAAACTGTGATAAGACCACGAAAAATCCGGGTTTAACTCAACAGCTTGTTTGTAAGCAGCAACAGCCTCATCAAACCGACCGCTTTCTTGCAGGGAATTACCCAAATTATGGTACTCATTATTCATGCAAAACTCCTGCAAAATTCATTAACTTTTCCAGCGAGTTCAAATCCAACTGCATATTTTGATGTATGGGATTTTTAGTTATTCCATCATCAAACAAATCCCCAATTAAATAGTAATGTTCCAACTCGCACAAATTGCTAATAGTCCAATAACAAGTTGGCACATAAATTGGAGAAAAGATCTCAATTACCTTAGTTCCCGGAGAGCAGAAAACTAGATTAGTCAATCCTGCTCCGTGAGGTGCGACAACTACTTTAGCAGCAGCCAGACACGATGCTTGTTCGGCTACCGACATCGTTTCCAGCTTGACACTGCGAAACCCCAATTTTTGTAAGTAATTAACTACTTCTTCTTCGTTGACAATTCGTCGATAGGATGCTTGTTCGCGACTGATATAAATTCGTTCTGAATATTCGGTTTTTAGCGGTACTTTTGGGTTTAAAAATGACTGTTTGAGATATTCACACTTCCATTTTGAGGTTCCAGATCCATCTTCACAAATTGACGGAACTATTAACTTATCGGCTGTTACATGAAAGGAACAGTGACTTTCTATAATTTTATCTTGAGGGATTCCTAAAGTATTTAGAGTTTCTGTTTTATAAGTATAATCGCCAGCATTCACAACAAATTTATCTACACTCTCTATTAACCCGCTCCGCTGCAAAAGCTCAAACCGGGTAATGACATCAAACATCCAATGAAAATAAGCGGCTCCTCCCCAGCGAGCCGACAAAAAAGCAACAGTTCCATCTATATGCTCCGCAGGAGGTAATTTGTCGGAAGTTACTATTAATTCAGGAGAACCAGTTGAAACATCGACAACAAGTTTATTATCTGAAGTAATTGCCACACTATTAATGACATCGGCCCAAGCTCGTCCGTTTGGCAGTATGGCAACGAAAGCTTTTTTGATATAAAATTTATTGGGCGAGAATATGTGATTATTGTGGGTTGTTTTGGAAGCTGATAAATTGATTTGAGCGGCTGGATAGATGTCAATGCAGGTGATGTTCGGATTTGACTCTGCGGCGACTATCAAATCCTCTGTAAAATTACAGTATTTTTGCAGAACAGTTAATGGTAAGATTTGATGCCTGCATTTTGCCCGATCGCTCTCATCGACTTCTCCTTGTTGTTCCAAAGCATACCCTATATTATCGTAAGCTTCAAACAAATCGGGTTGAATTTGCAGGGCTTGAACTAAATTAGTGATTGCAGGTTCCCACTGCTGTTTAGCAATTAAACTCAAACCCAATCCTTCGTAACACCAACAAGATTTTGGATCGAGATTTATGCCTTTTTCGTAAATGGCGATCGCCCTTTCCAATTCCCCTTGATTCCGCAGCGCATCGCCCAACTTTTTGTACAGCCAACTCTCATTGGGTTCTAGCTCAGCAGCACGGCCAAAAGCCACCGCTGCTTCCGGCCAATTTTCTTGTTTTTCTAGAACTTCGCCCAAACTATTGTACAGCCAACAATCATCGGGATTTAATTCAATAGCTTTGCGGTAAGCCGCCGTCGCCTCTTCCCAATTTTCCAGCGCCACCAAAGCCTTACCTAATCTCTCGTAAGACCAACAAAAATCGGGATTCAGTTCAACTAACTTGTGGTAAGCCGCCGCCGCGTCTTCCCACTCAGAAAGCTCCATCAGCGCATCGCCTAAATTATTGTAACTCCAACAAAAATCGGGATTTAATTCAATCGCTTTGTGGTAAGCAGCAGCGGCTTCGCTGTATTGCTCGATCGCCTGTAAAGTTTCCCCCAGAAAGTGGTAAGCCCAAGTAAAATTAGGGTTAAGCGCGATCGCCATTCGGTAAGCGGCCCCAGCTTCCTCAAACAAATCTTTTGCTTGCAAAGCTTTACCCAACTTGTGGTGAGTCAAGTAATTCTCAGACTTAATTTTGATAGCTGTTTGATAGCGGGCGATCGCCTCATCCAAATAACCCGCATTTGCCGCCATATCCCCCAAATTTTCCCAACCCAGAGACAACAGAGTTTGCTCTTCGCCCAATTTTTGATTGTCAGTTTTTTTGACCATCAGTTGATAGCCTTTGTGTACTACTTCTAACTGAGTTGCAAACATCTCCAAAAAAACATCGATTCCAATTTTAGTATCTTGCTCCGGGCTATCGGGAAAAGTAAACTCGTAATCGTCAAAAATCATCAATCCGCCAACTTTCACTAACCTCCAAGATAAAATCGCATCTTGCAAAGCGCTGGTGGGTTTGTGACAGCCGTCAACATAAGCAATATCGTAAAATTCCGAAGTTAAATTAATTAACAGATCTTGAGAGTAACCTTCTAATTCAATTACTTTCTCGGCAACTCCTGTTTGAGCAATATTACCCTTAAAATGTTGCTGAAAATACAAATCAATACAAGTAATTTTTGCCGTCGGATCAGTTAAAATATTATCCAGCAGCCAGCAAGCCGACATTCCCTGAAAACTGCCGATTTCCACAACTTGAAAATCTGCAATTCCGGTAAACTGCTGCAAATGCCGTTTCCAAATAGGAATATTGTGGGTAAACCAATCTTGGGTAAATTGATAATTTTTCGCCGCACATTCCGGCCAACCTCTCAATTCACTGGCTTTTTGGTGGCAAATAATTGCTTCGGCCAATTCCCCTAATTGTGGTAGAATATTGCCTAAATCATTGTAAGCCTTAGAGTTGCTCGGATCGATTGCGATTTGGTGGCGGTAAGCAGCGATTTCTGCGTATAATTCCTGTTGTTTCGCCCGCACTTCCTGAAGTTTGGCGACAACTTCCGCAGCATTGGGATCGATTTTGATGGCCATGCTATAAAATACGATCGCACCTTCCAACTGCTTCTGTTTCGCTAAACTGTTGCCTAAATTTATAAAAAATTCCGCTCCATCTAACTCAATTCCCAGCAATCTGTGGTAAATTTTCCCGCTAGCAAGTTGTTCAATATCTTGACAGTAAACTGTGATTGTGCTATCTAAATCAGATTCGCTGCGCTGCCGCAAAACATATCCCAATCTCTGATTAATTCCCGTCAAATTGGGTTCGAGTTGAATGGCGTGGAGGTAAGCGCTAACAGCTTCATCCCAGGATTTTTCGCAGGTTAAAGCAATTCCCAAATTGCAGTAAAACCAAGGAATATCTGGATTGATAGCAATCGCTTGGCGGTAACAACTAATAGCTTCTTCCCACTGTTGTTTTTGAGCCAAAGCTTCGCCTAAAGAATTGTGCGCCCAATAGAAATTATCATTAATTTCCAGAGTCTGACGGTAACATTTAATTGCTTCATCAAACTCGCGTTTCTGCGCCCAAACATTGCCCAAACCAAGGTAAGCACGGGCGTAATTCGGATTGATTTCGAGGCTTTTGCGGTAACAGGCGATCGCCCGATCGCATTCTCCTCGCTCCGCCCAAGTTTTACCCAAACTGTGGTAAGATTCAAAAGAATCTGGATTGATGGCAATGGCTTGTCGGTAATTGGCGATCGCCTCATCCCACCGCTTCTGACCTACCAGCATTTCCCCCAAATTGTGATAAGCTGTTGCCAGTTGCGGGTTTAACTCAATTGCCCGCGAATAACTTTCGATCGCTTGTGGAAAATTGCCCAATTCAACTAAACTATTTCCCAGGGTGACGTACTCGTCAGCAGTTGCCCAATTCGGCTCGATTTTAAAAGCTTGATACCAACACTCAGTCGCCTTTTCTCGCTTCTCCAACTGCGTCCAAACTTTCGCCAACTGTCGGTAAGCAGCAGCAAAATTGGGCGCTAGGGCGATCGCTTTTTCACAACTGGCGATCGCCTTTTGCCAGTGTTTTTGTTGAGAATACAAAATGCCTAAATTAGCGTAAACTTCCGGCAAATTTGGATTGCGATCCAGCGCCGATTCATACCACTGCTTAGCTTGTTCAATTTCACCTCGCACCTGCATCACCTTTCCCAGCGTTTGACAAGCAACAGCCAAATTCGGTTCAATTTTCAGCGCCGACTCGCAAGCAGCAATCGCCTCATTCAATCTTCCTTCAGCTAAATGAATTTCTGCTTGCCGATTCAAATCAACCGCTGCTTTTTCCATCTTCTCAATCGAGGGCATAATTAAACTTACTCCAAATGCCAGCTAACCCAAACCAACCACTTCAACCATCTTTTTGAGCGAACTCAAGTTCACCAAAATATCTTCAGTCAGCGAATTTTGATACATTAACTGTCTAATAGGATAGCATTCAAAAGCCTCGCCAGCCAAGTAATAATGATTTAACTTCAAATGTTGACTAATTCCCCAGTAATAATGGCTGATATAGTGAGGCGACACCAACTCAATTACTTTAGTTCCCTGCCGACAAAAAATCGTATTAGTTAAGCCGCTACCGTGGGCGGCAACTATCACATCAGCAGCCTCAAAATGAGCAATTTGTTCTACCAAAGACATCGATTCAGGGAAGATAGAAACAAAGCCATATTGTTCCAAAATCTCAACCACATTTTCCTCGTTCAAAACTCGGCGATACCTTGCTTTGTGACGGCTGATATAAATGCGTTTTGGATAACTCGAACCTGGGATAATTTTCGTGAGAAACTCCCGCCTCAAAAAATCCATCGCCCACCCAGGCGGCCAGCCCAAATATCCCGCAAAAGAAGGTACAATTAACTCTGTTGCTTGAATGTGAGGCAGGCGATCGCTCTCCAAAACCTTTTCCTCGGGAATGCCCAGAATTTCGAGACTTTCCCGCTGAAATTGGTGCTGGCAACTGTTCACCAAAAACCAATCAATCTCTGCCAAATCCCTACCGCTTTGCCGCAGCAATTCAATTCGCGGCAAAACGTCCACCATCCAGTGAAAATAGACATTTCCTGACAAACCAGAAAGCACCGCTACGCTGCCATCGATTTGTTTTAAATGCGGAAAAGATTCTAAGTCAAAAACGCTGTGTTTTCTAACATCATGCTTGTCGCATCCCGGCAACAAATCAGGATAATCTCTCGACACATCAGCCAACAAATAATTATCGGGAGTAATGACAGCGATCGCCTTGGAAATCAGCCAATAATTTTGCTGGGGCACAATCCAAACTCGCCCGTGGGGAATCTGTGCCACAAAAGTTTTTGGCGCATCTACAGGTATCGGTTTCGAGTTAGACAAACGGCAAACTCCCCAACCGAGATGCACCGGATCGAACCACTTAGAAATTCGCTGCAGACACAGCCCGCAAGTCAAACCGCCACAATCGGAATTTGCTAATTGGGAATGAACAATTGGTAATTGGGAATTAGCCAGATCTTCGGCGTTTGCTGTCTGGGCTTCCCAAACTATTTCTACATAATTCCCAGCATCCAATTTGGCATTAACCAACCAATCCCAAGTCGATAGATAAATTCCTTGAGGAAGTGCGATCGCATTTGTTGCTATTGCCAGAGAGTTCCCTGTTTGCGATAGTTGCGTATACCCGCAGCTTTGCAATTCTAAAACTTTTTGATAATAGTCGATCGCCCGTTGCCAGCGCCCCTGTTTTTCCAGGACTTTTGCCAACTCTACATAAACCTGCGGTAGAGCTGGTTGAACCGTCAAAGCCATGTGGTAAACTGCAATGGCCGCATTCAGCCGTTTTTGCTGTACCAAGCAATTGCCCAGCCGCCAGTAAAGTTCTGGATTTTTCGGATTAATTTGCAAAGCTTTTTGATAATAAGTGGCGGCAGATTCAGCACCGCCGTACTCTGTTAAAGCGTTGCCCAAATGCAGGTAAATTGCTGCTAAATTATCGCAAATTTCAGCAATTGGTAATTGGGAATCGGGAATCGGTAATCGGGAATCGGTAATTAATCTTCCTTCTTCCTTCTTCCCTCGGACTTCTTCCTTCTTCCCTCGGACTTCTTCCTTCTTCCCTCGGACTTCTTCCTTCTTCCTTCCCATCAATGCTGCGAGAAATCGATCGCACGCAGCGATCGCCCTTGACAACTCATCATCCTCTGCAGCAGCAGTTTGCCGGATTTCTCCCAAACGGCAGTAAGCCTGAACAAAATCAGGCTTCAGAGCTATCGCCTGCCGAAAATAAGGCATGGCTTCGGAAATTTTACCCAAAACCATCAAAGAAAATCCGGCATCCGTACAGCCCGAAATATGTTGGGGATTTAGTTCGATTACCCGATCGAAACAAGCAACCGCCGCCGAATGTTCCCCCTGCAATTGCCAAGCTTTCCCCAGATTGTAGTGGGCTAAAACCATGTCGGGTTCCAACTCAATAGCTTTGAGGTAAGATGCGATCGCCCGATCGGGATTTTTGCCCTGCAACGCTTGACCCAAATTATTGTGCAGCGTCGCCCAATCCGGCTTAATCTGCATCGCTTGTTGATAAATCTCGATCGCCTCAGCAGGGCGATCGTCCTTCAGCAAAATCACGCCCAAATTGCTGTAAGCTTCCACATAATCCGGCTGTTTGGCAATCGTCTGACGGTAGGTATCAATGGCCGCAGCGATCTGATTATTTTCATCTAAAACCACAGCCAGATTGTAGTAAGCAAGTAGATAATTGGGTTGAAGGGCGATCGCCTTTCGGTAACAGTCGATCGCGCCCAACAAATTACCCTGCTTGTGAAAAATATTTCCCAAGTTATAATGAACTTCCGCCCAATCTGGCTTCAACTCCAGAGTTTTGCGGTAATGAAAAGCCGCCTCATCCAACCAGCAATACTCGTTGTAAAGTTGACCCAAATAAGCATGAGCCAGAACAAACTGGGGCGAAATTTCCAAAGCTTGCACAAAAGCATCTCTTGCCGCCGTCGGGTCTCCGCTCGCTTCGAGAATTTCGCCTAAAGTGGTGTAAGCTAGCGCAGAAAATGGCTGTAGTTCGATCGCCTGATGGCAAATATCGATCGCCTCAGTTAACTTCCCCTGCTTCAAATAAACTTGGGCTTGACGGATGTATGCTTCAGTGCTCATTGCTTCTGGGCAGTTGCGGTTTTTCCCCGCTTCAGGAAAACTTATAAATTATGATTTGAAAGTTTGTATATATTTTAGGCGATCGGGCGATCGATTAATTTCATCAATAACTGGCGATCGATTTTTTTTAACAGTCCCTACTTCAATGCCCGAATTGAAACCTCACCCCGCTGGTAGCAGAGTGAGGTTAAAATCCTTTAAAACACGATCGGCAGTTGTAAGAACAGCCCCAGATGTTATCCAGTGCTGCCCCACAACTGCCAGTTGTTTTAGAACAGTTCTAAGTTGTTCGAGGTAATTGTCAGACCAGGTTGCAACTGAGCAATAGTTAGCACTCCGCCCGTACCGTTGAAGTACAACACACCGTTTTGCGGGTCGTAAACCAACTTGTTAGCAGTTCCAGGGCTGCTGGCTGCATTGAAGTTAGAAACCACGACAAACTCGCTGGAATCCAAGCCTGTGCCCAAAGCACCCAACACACCGCCTGACTTCAATACGATCTTATCTTCGGCTGGAGTAAAGTCAGTGATCGTGTCTACGCCGAAGTCGCCGCCAAAACCAGCGAAGTAGAACGTGTCGCTACCGGCACCGCCAGTCAAGACATCGCTACCTCTGTCGCCAGAGATAAAGTCATTGCCAGCACCGCCATCGACTGTATCGTTGTCCTTACCGCCGTAGAGGCTGTCGTTGCCGTCGCCACCGCTCACGATATCGTTGCCCCGGCCGCCAAAGACGGTATCGTTGCCACTTCCGCCGAGTACGGTGTCGTTGCCGTTGTCGCCAGAAACCAAGTCATTGCCAGCACCGCCGTCGATGAGGTCATTTCCTTTACCGCCAAAGATCCGGTCGTCGCCGTCACCGCCAGCGACCGCATCGTTACCGCTGCCTGCAAAGATAGCGTCGTTGCCGCTGCCGCCGCCGATGCTGTCATTACCGCCACCGGAAATAATGATGTCGTCACCACCACCACCAGCAATGACATCATTGCCGCCAAAAGTCAGAATGATATCGGCTTGTTGGGTGCCGTTCAATCTGTTATCCGTTTGAGCGCCGATAATGTTAGAACCACCACCACTTGTCGGGTTAGAAGTTACTGGCGTTGTTGGATTAGTTACCTGTGTCATTTACACTCCTCCTAAAAGATCAATCATTTTTCTACAATACACTTTTCCCTCCAAAGGGATTCAATAAATGTAACCGGACATCGGTTGAGACCCTAATTGACCCGGCTGCTATAAGCTGTCATGTAATTTAATTTGTCAGCAGGGAGCCCCGGAGCGCGAGTACAATCCTTTATTCGTATAGCAGCAAATATCGGTTTTTCCTGCTTTGGACTCTCCACTCCACAACTCCCTCCTCTAACACGAAAATATTCCACTTAAACGTTTGTGAGTTTACCATACCTAGCTCGGGTGCGGCTAGTCATTTTTAAAACATTAGTCTGCAAATACACGCTGACCATTTTTAATGGGAGTATGCTCTCAAGATTGAGAATTTGCACCGCAGTCCTTGGCAACTGTCGATCGCCCTGCTACTCCTGTTCGTGCCCGTTCGGGCAGAACAGGAGTTGCAATGTTTTAGTATACTCTCGTTGACCTGACTTTTGAGTTCCCCCAATAGTTCCCAAAAAATCAAAAAAATTTTTAGCGAGTATTCCCAGGCAGCCCAAGCTTGGGGTCGCTTTTGGTCAAAATTGCGCCCCAACACAGTCCTTGAGGGACTTTTGTGGCTCATCACCCCAGTTTTTATCTAATAAAATCGGTGATTTCGGCAATCGAGTTGCGATTAAGGGCCGCACACTAGAGTTAAGACGTTTAGTCAAAGGTGAGAATAATCTGCTGCCGAGCTTAACATTAGTTTCACTCAAAAAATGCAACCGATCGAGCCTAGGTTCCCAACCCGCTGGCACAGGAAGTCACCACCAATCGCCGATCGCAAATGGGATTAGTTGTCTTCGGTTGGCGACACAATGCCAAACAGATTTATCTGCAAAGGGGGAGTATGGGACTGTTAAAAGTGAAACTACACCCTCAGCCTCCTGCATTCAGTTGACAGTTGACAATTGATAGATAAGTTTTTCTGATAATTATATTTAACAATTTAAATTAATCAAATTAATTATTAAGTAATAAAATTCTGGCTAATTGTTAACTTCGAGGAGTACGCCCGCAATTAGAAATTTCGAGGGAATTTGATTGAGCATTCATAGACAAGCTGTACTATTGAGACGATTTGTGTGCTTCTAGTTGCTGAGTTGAGCCGTTAGAATAGCTCTGGTTGTCGTAGCTGTAAATGTGAGGGTCGCTCTCTAAAATATAACCTATCGAAGTAGCTGCATAGTAGCTCAGGGCTAGCAGCGACACTAGATTAAGAATTCGATAAACTGGCTTTTCAGACATTTCTTTCATTTTAAGTCCTATGGTTTGTGTAAATAGCAAAGTTGGCTACAGTGACGGCACGTTTTTTTGAGAAGTTCCCGCCAATACAGCACCCGATCTAAAATCAGAACGCTGGCCTACTCAAATCCTGATGTCCGATCGCCTACAACAAATTTTGCCTATTGGGCAAACAGTTTTTATTGCTATTTCATATTGCACTCTCCCCCTTGCATTGTCTATCTAACTGCGGTAAGACTTCGACGATTTGGGCGTTCTAGAACTCTACAATTGTCTCTGAAAAGCTGCTACATTTAAAAAAAAAATAGCTGCTAAAGCTTGCAGCGCAAAGACTGTAGCGGTTTTTGTCCTGCGCGAATTTTTCAAGATTCCACCAATGGCGTGCGGCGGCCGAAAGCCAGAAAAACTATGCAGTTAGTGAGCGATCGCTCAAATAAATATGTCTTAAGTTATACTCAGACCAGCAACAGACCGTGTTACATTGCATATCAAGCTTGAGTATTTCCGGCTTTATAGTAAACAGCATTTTTTTGTTTAAGTGCTGT
This sequence comes from Microcoleus sp. S36a_B3, assembly GCF_036700745.1. Taxonomy (NCBI): domain Bacteria; kingdom Bacillati; phylum Cyanobacteriota; class Cyanophyceae; order Oscillatoriales; family Microcoleaceae; genus Microcoleus; species Microcoleus sp. S36a_B3. The sequence continues at coordinate 318,229 of NZ_JAUBPN010000001.1, forward strand.
CGCGCTCGCTCCCGTGCGAGGGAAGACGCTACCTCCCTACACATCTATAAACCAAGCCCGTGCGATCGCGCTACAGCTCGCAAGTCGTAAAAAATACTTTTTGGATTCGGAGAGAGATGCTCCCTGATACTGTCAGGAACCTCAGCCATGACAGCATGAGGCTTGTCAGAGTAATCTGGTGACAAAAAAGCAAGATTAAAATAGTAGAATGCAGAATTTGAGAGCGGTCAAAAAATATTGACCTTGTAGATGCACATGGTTATGGAAAAACAAAATGAAGATGCGATCGCTGCCACGAGCGATGTAGGGGGGATAAGTTATGACGAAACACCCGACAGCGTTTGAGTCAGTTACTTCTACAACTTATTAGAACAATTACTCGGATTTAACTGCAACGACAGACTTTTTGCTGGTAATTTGCAAAAGGGATAGGGGCAGCACAACAGGCCAAATCAGAGGGCCGATTACTAAGGCTATCCAAGAGATTAAGTCAGTTTTTGATGTCGCACTATCGTTCCAAAAACTTTTGAACCAAACAATAAAAACGATTAAGGCAATCGCAAAGTAGCCAATAACGATCATTGTTTTACCTGTTAGTCTATAAGATGGGCTCGAATTATTGATCATTATTATATCTCAGGGTGCGGTTTGCCGATCGCCAATTTTCCCCGACCCTGCAACTGTCGATCGCCCAAACTTTCACAGATATCAGACTCCACGCCCCAAGATGTCGCCTTCAACACGCACTTTGGCGACAGCCAGCGGCGCTCAAAGCCTTGCTCTCATGAGTTTTTGACGTTTCGTCACACTTTGAGAGCAGCCCGGAAATGACCCCAAAGGCGATCGACTATCTCGTTCTTCGGTGATTTAACTCACCTATACTCCCAGACTTCGATCGCAAGTATAGTTCAGAACGATCGCACAGCTTAGCTGACGGCAATCACCCTACTGTCATCTCAAACACTCCATATTAGAACAGTCAAGATAAACGAAATTTCATGCAAGCTCTGACTTTACAATCCGATCGGGCGATCGCTGAACTATTCTATCAAGTAACCTATTCAGGCAATCTGACTCGCACTCAAAGCCACAAACTGCTTTCGTTCTGCCAAAGCGCTCTGAACCAAGATGACCGAGATGCAGTCAACCGCCTGCTTTACGCCATCCGCCGCGGATGGATCGGAATTTCGGATTAATCCCCTCAGAAATATCGCCTTTCTCAAAAAAATGAGGAGTCAGTCGATTTTAGATTTTAGATTGGGGAATTGGGGAATTTGGAGATTGGGGAATTGAGGGAGCAATACCTCATATGAGAGCTCGCACTGCTATACTTTCTATCCTCTACAGCTTTTAACCTTATTAAAAAAAAATTGTGGTGCGATCGTTGCAGTCGAACCCGGTTTCTTAAAAAAGCCGGGATTTTTGATCCGAAGCAGTCAACAGTTAACATTCCTTAACCAAAGCCACGGAAAAATCCTCCACCACTGCACCCGTTCAACAGCAAACACTAAACAGCTTGTCATTTGACCGAAAGACTTACGCCAACAGGATTAGCAGCGAGAGAAATTAATTTTTCCTTTCCCCTAGGATGGGGAGTCTTTAAACCCATTTTGTCCGGTAAAACTTTTACGTTTTATTAAGTCGATCGATTTAGTTCGCAGACCTTCGTAGTCTATTATGATATAAATATTAATTTATTTGTAGTAATCTCTTAACAAAAGCTACAGATTTCGGAATTACCAAAAGCCAGAAATCTTGACAGAGTTGGTGTTTCGAGTTTCTATCTATATCTAGGAAAATACGATACCTAACTTTGGCTGACACAAATCACAAATCAAGGCCGAATGGATCACATTAACTCGCCTATTTGAATCACATAAAACTTTGGAAAATTAGTCAATACTACTAAAAGCGAGTTCAAAAAAAAACACAATGATGACCCAAACGCTTTTAACTCAATCTAGTATTGCAGAGCTAGTCTTTCAGGTATATCACTCGGGTTTGTTGACTCCCACTCACCGACTTCAGCTCCAAACAGCGCTGTTAAACGACCGTCTTACCGAAGAAGATCAAACAGCCATCAACCGCTTGCTCCACGCCGTTCGGCGGGGCTGGCTGAAAGTCGTAGACTAAACTCAAGTACAAAATTTTTTGCATATTCTGTGGAAATGCACAGTCAATCGATTTTAGTAGATTTTAGATTTAAGATTTAGTCAACAGATGAATCTGGAGATTGAACGGTAATCTAAAATTTTTGCCTCTCCACTCAGGATGGTACGCGGTACGGTAACAGTTGAAAAACGCATTCACCTAAAAACAGAATTAAATCCCCTCAATAAAATTAGGATTTAAACTAAAGGTAGGGTGCGCCACCAGCACCCCGAGGTTTAAAGTTCTATTTTGCCCGTTTATTTACTCAGAAATTTTGCCATCAGGCATCATCGCTTCTCTCAGATTCGCCTCGTTTAAATTTGTCCCGCGCAAACAAGCTTGATGCAGGTTTGCTCCCCGGAGATTTGCTCCCTTAAGGGAAACTCCGCTCAAATCAGCTAGATGAAGATTCGCACAGCTCAAGTTAGCTCCGTTCAAATTGGCTCCCTTCAAATCCGCTTTTTCGAGATTGGCTTCGGTCAAATTTGCCCAACTCAAATTTGCTTGAGTCAGCTTAGCATGGCTGAGATCAGCTTGTGTAAAGTTGGTGTCGGTTAAATTTGCTTTGCTGAGGTTGATGTGGCAAAGTTTTACTTCTGTCAAGTTGGCACCTTGCAAGTTAACGTTCACTGCATAAACTTGCATCAAGATTGCCCGCTGAAGGTTGGCCTCTCTCATGTCTGCACCTCTGAGACTCGCCCCGGTTAAATCTGCCCCGCCGAGTACCGCACTCCGCAAGATGGCTCCGCTTAAGTTGGCTCCCACCGCCTCGCATTCGCCGAAATTAGCCGACATGAGGTTGGCTTGGGAGAGGTTGGCTTGGCTGATATTTGCTTGATACAGATTGGCTCTGTAAAGGATGATGCCGATCGCATTTATACCTTTTAAATCAGCTTGACTCAAGTCAATATCGCGCAAATTTGTCCTTGACATATTCGCCCCCCTCAGGTCTATTTTGTGAAAAACCCGTTCTCCGGCTGCATACCGTCTGAGAAGTTCGTCTGCATTCATGTCATTTCCCCCAAAATATTTAATAATATCTTTGATATTTCAATCATATTAGGCATGAGCGACCTTTACATTTCTTGGTCTGAGTATCATCGGACAATTGAGGATTTGGCTGTAAAAATTGATGAATCTCAGTGGAAATTCGATCGCATTGTGTGTCTCGCGAGGGGGGGGCTGCGGGTGGGCGATATTCTGTCGCGGATTTTCGACAAACCTCTGGCGATTTTAGCGGCCTCGTCCTACGGTGGGGCGGAGGGAAAAGTCCGGCGGGCGATCGAGTTTGCGCCTAATTTGACAATGGTGGGCGATAATTTGGGCAGCCGCCTCCTGCTAGTTGACGATTTGGTGGATTCGGGAATTAGTTTGGATCAAGGTATCCTTTGGCTGCAAAACCGCTACGGCGAAGATATTCAGGAAATTCGGACTGCTGTACTTTGGTACAAGGCTTGTTCTGTGGCGAAGCCGGATTATTATGTAGATTATTTGGCTGACAATCCTTGGATTCACCAACCTTTTGAAATGTACGAAAAGATGAGTGCGGCTGATTTTGCGGCGAAAGTCAAAAATTAGCAAAACCCGCCGCTACTAGTCTTTGGTTGGTAGTTGATCTTTTACCCAAGCTCTAAATGCTCTGAGTGTCGGGCTTCTGCCTTCAGTTTTACTGCGATCGACATATTGAGGAATTACATCAATAATGGGAAAGTCGAGGAAATTTGGGCTGCTATCAGACTCAATATATTTTCCGTCTTGGAGCAGATAGATTTTCAGGATTCGCCCGTCATATCTCCAAAGTTCCGGCACTTTCAAAGCTTGATAGCTGCTCAAACTGGTTTGTGAGGAGTTGTCAATCTCGATCGCCAAATCGGGAGGCGTATCTACTGTTAAATCTATTCTCTCCTTACCTCTGATAGCAGCTTCATGCTGAATGTAGAAACAATCGTCAGGTTCTACGCCGCTCTGCATCTCTTTGTTTTTGAAGGTAGTAGAACCTAAAACATCACAATCAATATTAAGCTCTTCCAGAAGTAACTTAACCAAGTCACCAATCAATGATTTAGCTTTTTCATGTTTTGGTAGTGGCATCCTAATTTCTAGTGTTTCTTTGTAATAAGTAAGTCGAAGTGCATAACCTTCCCCTAACTCGTCTAGGATAGCTTCGTACATTTCCCAGCTAATATTTTGTAACTTTATTTTATTGCCGGGTGGGATAATTAGTTGATTTAGCTCAAATACTGTTGGTTTGGTTTCTGTTTGCATCGGTTGCTTCCATGAATGGGAGTCATAGCTCTATTTTATCAAGGGATTCAAGAATCGATCGGGCAAAAGTTTGATTTGGTTTTGCCCGATCTTTGGCACTTTTTGGAATAGTCCGCAATTGCGTTTACCCACAAGTCCGCCAGGGGTTTTCAACCCCTGTCTCATAGCTGAAGTCCTCTAAAAGAGGACTGGATATCTATTAATGAAGGTTTGACAGTCGGTTTTAACCGACTTTAGCTATGAGACGGGGAATTTATTCCCCGGCGGGCTTGTGGGTAATTGCAAGTCTGCTGATACAATTAGCGAATTGAAAGAATCCGATCGCCCAATTCGACGCTTCCAGCCAAAACTTCCAGCCGCGCCCACTGATCCGCTGCCAAAATATCCTCTAAACCAGGACTTTCACAGTTATCAGCTTGGTGTTTGTCGCACACCTGCTCAATCAACTTCGGAATATCCAAAAATGTAATCTTTTCGTCCAAAAATAGCGCTACCGCCTGTTCATTAGCCGCATTCAGCACCGCAGGCATGGAGCCGCCCGCACGTCCTGCTGCATAGGCTAACTGCATACAAGGATACTTTTTGTGGTCTGGTTCTCGGAAAGTTAAATCACCAGATTTTACCAAATCCAGCCGCGGCCAATCTGTAGGAATTCGCTCCGGCCAAGACAAAGCGTAAAGCAGCGGCAAGCGCATATCCGGCCAGCCTAATTGCGCCAAAACCGACGTATCTTGCAGTTCAATTAACGAGTGAATTATGCTCTGGGGATGGATGACAATATCAATGTCTTCATAATCCATGCCGAACAAGTAATGAGCTTCAATTACTTCTAATCCTTTGTTCATCAAAGTAGCAGAATCAATGGTGATTTTCTGCCCCATCGACCAATTCGGATGTTTCAAGGCATCGGCGACTGTTACTCCGGCTAATTTGTCGATCGGCAAATCTCGAAAAGAACCGCCGGAAGCTGTAAGAATAATCCGGCGCAACCCTCCCGCCGGTAAGCCTTGCAAGCACTGAAAAATTGCCGAATGTTCCGAATCGGCCGGCAATACTTTAACACCGTATTTTTCGATTAAGGGGTTGACAACGGGGCCGCCGGCGATTAAGGTTTCTTTATTTGCTAAGGCGATATCTTTGCCTGCTTCTATAGCCGCAATTGTTGGCAGCAAACCCGCACAGCCAACTATGCCGGTGACTACGGCTTCAGCGTCGCCGTATTTGGCAACTTCGACAACGCCTGACTCCCCAGCAAGTAAAATAGGTTGAGGGTCGATATCTGCGATCGCCTCCTGCAATTCCTGTAATTTATCTTCGTCACAAATCGCGACAATTTCCGGTTTAAACTGGCGAATTTGCTGCGCCAGCAATGTTACATTTCGTCCTGCTGTTAACCCGACAATCCGAAATTGTTCGGGGTATTGAGCTACAATATCCAGAGTCTGAGTGCCGATGGAGCCTGTGGAGCCGAGAAGAGTTATTGCTTTCACAATTTTTTAAGGTTTTGTGGATTATTCTAATATTACGATTGCGGGAACTAAAATTAGCGGTTAACTATTGCGCGGCAAGCACATTCGATGGCATCATATTTTGACCGATCAGCTAGTGCCAGATTTCATGGAGAATAGGGAAAATTTTGTTGATGACAGTGAGGACATCAGTGTCTCGATCGCCGAAAATATAGAAGAAGGTCGATCGCAGCCAGCGTCGAGTCTGGTTTGGGCGATCGCCACCGCTGCGGCAATTTTCTTTTTTTGTAGCAGTTTGCGGCACGCTTTATTCCAATCAACAGCTTTCGATTTAGGAATTTTTGACCAAGCAATTTACCTCATCGCCCAAAACCAAACACCTTTTTCTTCTTTGATGGAGATGCACATTTTGGGAGATCACGCAGCGGTAATCTATTATCCGCTAGCTTTGCTCTACAAAATTCACCCAGACGTGCATTGGCTGCTGTTGGTACAAGCAGTTGCTTTATCCCTGGGGGCGTGGCCTAGCTGGAGTTTAGCGCGTTTAGGCGGTTTAAATCAAGAACAATCTAGGGCGATCGCAATTATTTATTTACTCTATCCGGTAGTATTCAACATCAATTTATTTGATTTTCACCCGGAAGTAATCGCTTTACCCGCAATTTTAGCAGCAATTTTGGCAGCGCGTTTAAATAAAATCCTGTGGTTTTGTACCGCAATTCTGTTAGTTTTGAGTTGCAAGGCTGTTTTATCCCTAACTATTGCTGCTATGGGGTTATGGCTGTTTTTTTGCGAAAAAAAACAACGGTTTGGGGCGATCGCACTTTTACTAGGCGTAGCATGGTTTTTGATTGCTTCCCAGAAAATTATCCCCTACTTTAGCGGTAGCGAAGTCGCCGGAGTCGGGCGCTACAGCTATTTAGGAAAATCCGTAATAGAAATAATCATCAACCTTTTATTAAAACCACAATTAATCTTAGGAAGAATCCTTTCCATCGATACAATAAAATACTTATTCATCCTGATATTACCAGTGATTTGGCTGCTACTGCCATTTCCCCGCCCAAACAACCTCAAATATTTAACAGCCCTAATTCCTGCCATCCCTACCCTAATTATCAATATCCTCTCTGACTTGTCATTTCAACGCAGCTTAGCCTATCAATATTCATTACCGATAATTCCATTTTTAATAATAGCAGTTATCGCCAAACAATCCAGCCGCAAAAACACCCAATTAAAAATAAACCCCCAAATATTTTCACCTCCCAAAACAGCGAATTTACCATTTATAAAAATACCAATACCGCAACTGTGGCTGGGCATTCAATTACCGAAGCAAATGATAATTTGGTCATTAATAATATTCTTAATTTTCGGAGAATATAAAGATTTTTTCCTGTATCTAAATAGACTAGATACCTGGCAAGCCACAAGGGAAGCAATCGCACAAGTTAAACCCCAAAGCAGCATTTTAACAGATAACAGACTTGCCCCTCACTTCGCGCACCGCCCAATCGTAAAATTGCTTTCACAAATTTCACCCCAAACAAACTTAGCTGAATTTGAATACATATTATTCAACCTGCGCCATCCCTGGCCCGACACTGAAAAAATTGGAAATTCCTTAGCCAATCAACTAAAAAATGCCCCCAATTTTAAATTAATTTATCAAAAAAACGACGTTATACTATTTAAACGCATCCCAGGTTAACCCAACAGAATGCTAACTTTAAAATCCACAAAATTCCATCCAGTATTTTTAATGATTGTCGTGACAGCGATAATCTTATTTGCTGCCAGCAGCGCGCGACACGCATTGTTTCATTCAACTGCATTCGACTTAGCAATTTTTGACCAAGCAATTTACTTAATTTCTCAAAATCAAACGCCATTTTCCTCATTAATGGGAATTAATATTTTAGGCGATCATACAGCGTTTATTTTCTATCCGCTAGCTTTACTTTACAAAATATATCCCGATGTTCACTGGCTGTTATTCGTACAAGCTGTTTCCTTAGCTTTAGGTGCTTGGCCTAGCTGGAGTTTAGCACGTCAAGCGGGATTAAACGAATCAAAGGCGATCGCCATTGCAGCAGTTTACCTGCTTTATCCCGCAGTATTTAACGTCAATTTGTTTGACTTCCACCCCGAAGTAATTGCTGTGCCGGCAATCTTAGCAGCAATCTTAGCAGCCAGACTCGATAAAATCCTGTGGTTTTGTGCCGCCACAGTATTAATTTTAAGCTGCAAAGCCGTATTATCTTTAACCGTCGTGATGATGGGTGTTTGGCTGTTTTTCTTTGAAAAAAAGAGCAGGTGCGGACTCATCGCTATATTTCTCGGCGCGGCTTGGTTTTTGATAGCAACTCAAGCAATAGTACCGTATTTTAATCAAGGAAAACAGCACGCAGGTGTGGGGCGATATCACTATTTAGGAAACTCGGTTTTTGAAATAGTTGTTAATTTAGCGCTGAAACCTAGCTTAGTAGCCAATCGCCTGATTTCAGTAGATACTTTGGAATATTTGATTTTGTTATTTTTGCCCGCACTCTGGTGGATTTCTCCTCGGCATCTTTCGCCCTTAATTGGTGCTTCGCCGATGCTATTGATGAATATTCTTTCCGATATTGACGCGCAGAGAGATTTGATTCACCAATATGTTGTGCCGATATTTCCATTTTTATTAATTGCTATAATTGATACGCTAGCAGACAGACAAAAAAGAGGAAGTAATTTCTGGAAAAATGTAATTAATTATCTGTGGAATCATCACAACTGGATGCCGCAAATCTGGACGAAAGCATCGCAGCGTATTTCGATTAAATCTGTTAAACGTATCTGGAATCACCGGATTTGGGTTCGCCAAAGCGGGAAAAGTGGCAAATTGCTATTTACTAACTCTTTGCTGTCAAAATTGTTAATTTTGTGGTCGCTGTTAACTTTTTTAGCTTTGGCTAAGTACGGTTATTTTGGAACAATTTATTTAGAGTCTCTCGATACTTGGCAAGCTACGCGACAGGCAATTAACAGAGTGGAAACAAAAGGCAATGTGTTAACAGATAATTCCCTAGCAACTCATCTCGCTCACCGAAAAACAATTAAATTGCTGCATCAAGTTGCTAACGGACAAAGTTTGAATGAATTTGAGTATGTACTGTTAAATTTGCGCCATCCTTGGCCGGATACTGCCGATACTGCTGCGAGTGTCGCGGCTCAACTTAAAAATTCTCCTAACTTTAAGATAACCTATCATGAAAATGATGTATTTTTGTTTCAAAAAATCACCAATTAGTAAACTTATTGCAATAATTATTCATCGCTCAAAACCAACCGCAAATTTAAGGCAGAGAAACAGAGAGAAACGCAGATAATTTTAAGATAATTTGGGAATGAATACAATATGAACAATTTTAAGCATCTAAAATACGAGCCTGTAATTTGGTCGATCGCCCTTTTTGTGCTAATATTTTTACTATGCAGCAGTGTACGCCACGCCCTGTTTGAATCCAACGCCTTTGAACTAGGAATTTACGACCAAGTAGCGTATCTAATCAGTCAGGGACAAACGCCGTTTTCCTCATTTCTCGAAATTCACCACATGGGAAATCACGCCGCTTTGGTGATGTATCCCGTGGCTTTGCTTTACAAAATATATCCCGACGTTCATTGGCTGTTGCTAGTCCAAGCAGTTGTTCTAGCATTGGGTGCTTTGCCAGTCTGGAGTTTGGCCATTCAAGCCGGATTAAATAATAGCATATCTCGGGCGATCGCCTGTATTTACCTTCTCTATCCATTAGTCTTCAATGTCAACCTCTTCGACTTCCACCCAGAAGTAATTGCCCTACCAGCAATGCTAGCAGCAATCCTAGCCGCTAGACTCAATAAAACCCTGTGGTTTTGTGCTGCTATCGTCTTAGTTTTGAGCTGCAAAGCCGTGTTATCTTTAACTGTAGCTGCAATGGGACTGTGGCTGTTGTGTTTCGACAAAAAACGCAATTGCGGACTCATAGCTCTATTTTTAGGTGTCGGTTGGTTTCTGATAACTACTCAGGCTGTGATACCGTATTTCAATCTGGGAAGAGAACACGCAGGAATCGGGCGATATCAATATTTGGGACATTCAGTTTTAGAAATTGCTGTTAACTTAATATTGAAACCAAATCTAATTTTAGGGCATTTGTTCTCGCTTGATACTTTTGAATATTTAGCCTTATTAGTATTGCCTGTAATTTGGTGGATTTCCCCGCGCGGTTTGACACCTTTAATTAGCGCTTTGCCGATGTTAGCGATGAATATTCTTTCGGATATTCCTGCCCAGCGAGATTTGATTCATCAATACTCTATTCCGATATTACCATTTTTGTTAGTTGCCGTAATTTCCAGTTTAGCAGATAGAAATCAGTATCAAGGAAAGATAATATTTGATAGATTACCAATTCCTAATTATCCATTGCCGAAAATCATTGTAATTTGGTCATTGATGGCTTTTTTAGCTTTAGCCAAATACGGCTATTTTTGGACTATTTATTTAGATTCCCTCGACACTTTACCAGCTACCAGAGAAGCAATTACTTTCATCAACACAAAAGGCAGCGTTTTAACAACTTCTCACGTAGCTCCCCACTTAACGCACCGCCCCGTGGTAAAGTTAACTGAGGCTAAGACACCTCCTACAAGCCTCGCAGAATTTGATTATGTCTTGCTGAATCTGAGGTATCCCGGCTGGATGAGCGATCGAGCTTTTGTACAAAACCTAGTAACTCAACTCGCCAACAATCCCCAATTTAAACTCAAATATCAGCGGGATGACATATATTTATTTACTAAAAGTCAGTAGTCAGTAGTCAGTTGGCAGTTGGCAGTTGGCAGTTGGCAGTTGGCAGTAGTTAACAGTCAACAGTCAACAGTCAACAGCTAACAATTCCCAATTCCCAATTCCCAATGCCCAATTCCCAATTCCCAATGCCCAATTACTTTAATCCTCCACTTTCAAAGCCCTTCTTGCCAACTTCACGTAAGTTTTCACAGTTTCATAGGGCATTTCCAAATCAGCAGCAATATCAAACAAAGATTCTCCCAATTCCCGGCGCGCCAAAATCGTCGCCCAAGTTTCCGCAATCTCAGCAGCCCGAGTCCCGCCTTTACGCTTTCTGATCTCCATAAACTTCTCTGTCAATTCATCTATTCGCGCCGCCAAAATACTTTGTATCGACACTTCTGTCACCGATTCTGTCAGCCATTGCGTCCGCGTTTGTCCCAAACCAAAAGTTGTTTTGTGCCCCGTGCCGCAGTAAGGTGCTAACCGCCCCAAAGCATAAAATAATTGTACAAAATCAGGGCGATTTTGGCCCGATCGCCCGATCGCAAATTCCACAGCCCCAGTAAACCCCGTCACCATGCCTTTTTTGCCCGCCGCCACCTTCTGCGACTCCAACTTGTGGCCACTAATAATTACATTTTCATCAATCCAATTCATAAATTCGGCTTGGTCAAAAATTACCCCAGAAAAGTTATTCCAGCGGCGTAAATAACTATGAAAAACATTTTCAGGAACCGGGAGAGGGAAGTGATGACCTTTGCTGTGAAAGCTTGTTGGAGTTACAAAACTAAGTTTTACGTTGCGCGATAATGGTAATTCTGCTGTTAGTAATTGCTGGTAAGTTGTGGGAGCAAAAGCAATTTCCCAAGAGCGAATGAGTAGCGGAGCATTTCGCAAATATATCTCTTCGGGCAAATTTTGCAGCCACTGACTCAGCCACTGCACTACTCGCTTTGAAAGTCCCGTGACGTACCAGCGATAAATACGATCGCCCGCAAGCTGAAATTCTTTGCCACTAGCGGCTAAATCACCTTCCAATCCCGAAATCGTAAAGGCTTTTTCTGACTGATCGTCGTGCAACAGCAGCGATAAATCCGGGTCAGTTTCCTGTACTTGATGCAAAAACCAAGCGTGCAAACCTATGGCATATTGCGCGTACAGAGAGCTAGCAGCGCGGGGAGTCAATTCAAACACTAATCCGACTAACTCGGTGTCAGCGGGCCAAATCAGCGCAGCAGAAGCAGATTTTTTGCGGGGGGTGGGGTCGGGGGAAGTTGCCATGAGATGCCAGAAACAGGGACAGCGCTGTGATATTCTATCTTGTTTGTATCCCCTTTGGGGGATGTTTTTTTCAGGGCGGGCGATCGGTCAAATCTTTGGGAGGCTCCAAAAACCGGGTCATGGCCCTGTTTCCCCAACCGTCCGGGATGCGTAAAAAATCCTTACAAAACCCACAACCTAAAACTCAATTTTTGTCAAGGTTTCCTCTTGGTAAGTAAACAGAAATATACAAGTGTTTAAAATCACATTCTGCGATACAATTGTTAAAAGCTCGTAGCATCCTCAACTCCGATCCTGAACTATGAACACAACAGAAAAATCTAAACTCTCCAACGAAAAAACCTTGGAGGCAATGAAGAATTTCTCCGAAACCTACGCCAAGCGCACCGGAACTTACTTTTGTTCCGAGCCTTCTGTCACTGCTGTCGTCATAGAAGGACTAGCAAAGCACAAAGATGAACTAGGTGCTCCCCTATGCCCTTGTCGCCATTACGAAGATAAAGAAGCCGAAGTAAAAGCCGCCTACTGGAACTGTCCTTGCATTCCCATGCGCGAGCGCAAAGAGTGTCATTGTATGTTATTTCTGACACCAGATAACGACTTTGCTGGAACTAATCAGGAAATTGGCATGGATCAGATTCAAGCTGTCAGAGAAACTATGTAATCGGTTAAGTAGGCGGTCGTAAATTGATAGCAGTTTTGACAACAGGTCGTAATTTTTCCTATTTTTAAGACTTAGCTATTCACAAAACCGATCGCCACTCTACGCTCTAGAGCATTCCTCACTTAGGATATCTACAAGTATTGTAGATTTTAGATTGTAGATTTTAAATTGGGATTGATGGATTATTAATACATAGATTAATAGATTGTCAATACCTCATTTTTTAGAGAAGGCTGTATCCCAATTCAAAATTTCCAATCTCAAATAAATGACAGAGGAAATGCCGGACGAATTTTGGCAAAGTATCGAACAGTTTAACAGCCAAGACTTTTACGCTTGTCACGATACTTTAGAGGCTTTGTGGATGGAAGCGGGCGAGCCGGAAAAAAAGTTTTATCAGGGAATTTTGCAAATTGCTGTAGGGCTTTATCACTTAAGCAATCAAAACTGGCGCGGTGCAGTAATCTTGCTCGGAGAAGGTATAAATCGGCTCAGTTATTATCAGCCGATTTATGCTGAAATTGCTGTTGAAGATTTGCTCCGACAAAGCGCTAAACTATTGAGCACTTTGCAGCAAGCCGGCCCGGAAGCAGTAGCTAATTTTTTACCGTTGTTCGCAGGTACAGAAGTTGCAGGCTTGCAATTGCCGCGAATTATCAAAGTATATTGAAGATTGTAAGGGGTTTTACTAAGTTATTAAATGACTCATTCTAATGACTAATTCTTTTGACCTAATCTCTTTTATTGCGGGCTTGATATGTATTCAAACCCTCTGGCAACTGTTTCAGCAATGGCCAAAATTTTGGGATACCCAAGTAACTTTCAAAGATCTAGAGTTAGCCCAGCGGTTGGCTACATTTGTTTTGATACCCATTGGTGTTCTGTTGCATGAAATAGGGCATAGTCTGGCTACTTGGCAAGTAGGAGGAACAGTATCAACCTTCCAATGGCGATTCTATTGGGGCTATATAGTTCCATCAGGAAATTTTAGTCCTGTTGATTATTGGTGGATTGCCTTCAGCGGAAACCTTGTATCTATCCTTCTAGGATTACTGCCAATTCCTTTCATCCCTTATATCCGCAAACGAATTGTTGGAGAACTGCTTTATAGTTATGTCTGTATACAGTCAATTTACAGTTTAGTCGCGTATCCTGTAATGTCCTTTGGTTTGCGTGGAGGAGATTGGGTCAATATCTATGACTTTACTGTTCAACCTTACGCATCGCTAACTGCAATTGTTCACGTAGGGTTACTGTGCGGATTGTGGCAATTATATCACAGCCGGAAAGCTATCTACTGGCGATTAGCTCGTAACCCCCATACCCTAGAGACATGGGAGAAATTAAAGCTAAATATAGGTAACAAATCAAATGACTTGCAATCATATCTGAAACTAGCCTATTTTTTGGTGGAAAATAATGAAATTCATGAAGCAAAGAAGGTTGCCAAGAAAATTTTTCAAATTGTAACTCATGACGATAAAGTGCAAATTTTTAAAGTAGCTATCGACTGCGCTAGTCAAGCATATCGAAGAGCGATTAAATCAGGTAAGCAATTACTGAATACCGATCTTTCATCTGAAGATAGACTACATATTTATCGAATATTATGCTTTTCTCTTTACAAAATACGCCGACTACCGGAAGCACTTTCCTACGCAAATCAGGGGTTAACCGTAGATCCTACAGACTATAAACTTCGATGTTATAGGGCTATTGTGTATCAGATGCTGGGGCAACACCAAGAAGCAAGAGCAGACTTAGATGTAGCATTAGGGAATGCTCCTGATGAGGATAGCCGCCAAGAGTTACAAGAGTGGCTAACCCAGTATTTGAAACGGGTCTAGCTGAGCATCAAGGAAGCAACCCAACACATCTTTACAGCAGAGCTAGTGGGAGCGTCGGCGTTGTGAAAAAGGTTATTTGCAGCCGCTGAATTTTGTCCTTACATTTTTCCCGACAGGTGAAACCCGATCGCACTAGCGATGCGGAGCATTATCGCCCGCAACTTCGGCCGATCGATCGCTAGCTTTCCCTATCCTAGAAAAATACAGCCCCCGCCAATGCTCAAATGAAATGAGATGGCAACTATTTTAAAGAAAGAACCTAATAAATCAAAATTTGCCGAACTCACTGCGGACAGCTAATGCCTTAGTACCTAGAGAGGTTATCCGAAACTTCCCGATGCGAGCAACCGTCAAAAAACTTGCAAATCCAGCAAATCAGCCAAACACCTCGTGAAAATGGCTATTGTCTTGCTAGGATAATTGGTTGATGCTTTCGGGCTGGTCGATCGACCTGACGAGAATATTTCTGGCCGTTAAGATAAAATACCTAACTAAATCGGGTGTGGTGGATTTAATCTCCATAGAGACAAATCAGGGGTTGGAAAAGGCCCTTCAGCAATTTCACATATTTTGAGGCTTGCAAGCTATGATGCCCTCCGCTAAACTACTTAATTCGCGCATATTCAAAGGATTGTCGCTGCTGTTGCCCCTGACTCTGGCCGGCGCGATTGTCTCTCCCACCTATTCCCAAACCGCGCAGCCCCGAACCCTTTCCGTGCGATCGGACATTCAAGAAGCCGACTCCAAAACCGGCATCGTGACAGCCCGCGGCAACGTCCAAATCAACTATCCAGCCCGCCAAATCCAAGCAACAGCAGCTCAAGCTCAATACTTCAGCCGCGAACGCCGGATCATTCTCAGCGGCGACGTTTACGTATTGCAGCAGGGCAACAGCCTGCGCGGCGAAACCGTGACATACTTGATCGATGAAGGCAGGTTTATTGCCCTCCCAGACAATCCAGGACAGGTAGAATCAGTCTATCTCGTTGCTCCCGAACAAGATGCAGCAGCCCAAAATACGATCGGCCCCAAACCGCCGGCCAGTTCAACAGCACCCAAGTAACAGCCCTCCCCATAGCAGCAAAATTTATCACCAAAAACATCAATTGTTGCATAGCTACTTCGGACAATAATTTTTACCGAAATTCTTGTGGAACGGGCATCCTGCCTGTTCCTGGATCGGAGTTTAAATGCGCGACGCCTGAAAGCTGAGAATAAATGCAAAATTTAGTCTTGAAAAAAGTAAAAACCTGAAGATTGTCAAATATCCACTTGAGGGGCGATCGCACCAACCAGCAATCTGAAATTTAACAGGCAAGTAAATCCACCTAATTAAACGTAAAATTAGGTATCGCTCACAGGCTGGCTGTGTACTTATTCTTCCTTCTTTTAACCCTCCGAGCGAAGCCCTTATAGCCTCATGCCTGATGACTGATGACTGATGACTGATGACTGATGACTGATGACTAATGACTAATGACTTCTAATAATTTGCCTCGGCAAGTATGAAAATTGTACTCGAAAATATTCACAAATCCTACGGAAAACGCAATGTAGTTAGTCGCGTCAACCTTTCCGTAGCCCAAGGAGAAATCGTAGGACTGCTCGGCCCCAACGGTGCCGGCAAAACCACAACATTTTACATAGCAACCGGATTAGAAAAACCCAATCAAGGAACTGTTTGGCTCAACGATTTAGACATCACTAAAATGCCCATGCACAAACGAGCGCATTTGGGAATTGGCTATCTCGCTCAAGAAGCCAGCATTTTTCGCAACATGAGCGTGCGCGACAACATTTTGTTAGTCCTAGAACAAACTCAAGTGCCTCGTGGGGAATGGAAAGATCGAGTCGATTTCCTGTTGGAAGAATTTCGCTTACAAAACATAGCATCCAGTTTGGGAATTCAAGTTTCGGGGGGAGAAAGGCGGCGGACTGAACTGGCGAGAGCACTAGCCGCTGGGCGAGACGGGCCGATGTTCCTATTTTTAGACGAACCGTTTGCAGGCGTAGATCCGATCGCCGTAGATGAAATTCAAACGATAATTGCCAAACTGCGCGATCGTAAAATCGGCATCCTGATCACCGATCACAACGTCCGAGAAACCCTCGAAATTACCGATCGAGCCTACATCATGCGAGACGGTCAAATATTAGCCTCTGGTGCCGAAGAAGAACTCTACAGCAACCCATTAGTCCGGCAATATTACCTAGGCGATAGCTTCATGCGGTAGTCTTGTATAGCAACCGCCAAAGGCGCGCCAGACAGATTCAGTAGGGGCGGATTCGCCTAGATATAAATATCCCAGTCCAGATATCTATAAATCCGCCCCTCCACAACCATACAAACACAATACAGAAATTTAAAATTGATAATTTAAATTGTAGCTTGAGGAGCAACAGCAAAAACGCCAAACTATGAAAATAGCAATCTCCAAATCTTTCAATCCCCTCAACTGGCTGCCGAGAATCTCAGTAATGGACTGGTACATTACCAAAGAATTAATCGGCCCGTTTCTATTTGGAGTCGGACTCTTTACATCCGTCGCCGTCACAGTTGGAGCCTTATTTGAATTAGTCCGCAGAGTAACAGAATCCGGCCTCCCCTACAGCGCCGCCCTAGAAATTTTTCTGCTGCAAATTCCCTACTTCGTAGTATTAGCTTTCCCAATGTCAATGCTGCTAGCAACCTTAATGGCCTACAGCCGGCTCTCCAGCGACAGCGAACTCATCGCCCTCCGCAGTTGCGGAGTTAGCGTTTACCGACTGGTAATGCCCGCAGTCATTATGAGTTTAATTGTTGCCGGCTTCACCTTTGCTTTGCAAGAGTTAGTCGTACCAGCCGCCAGCTACAGAGCAACTGTAACTTTAGACAGAGCCCTGAAGCGAGAAAAACCAACATTTCAAGATCGAAATATTATCTACACAGAATTTCGGAAACCCGAAAAAGGCGGCGAAGAAACCCTGTCCCGCTTTTTTTATGCAGAACAGTTTGACGGCAAGCAAATGAAAGGTTTAACAATTATCGATCGCTCCACCCCAGGCCTCAATCAAATCGTTTCTTCAGAATCAGCTACTTGGAATCCCTCAGAAAACACCTGGGATTTTTACAACGGAACCGCTTATCTTGTCGCTCCTGACGGCTCTTACCGGAATATAGTTAGATTTCAACACCAGCAGTTACAACTCCCCCGCACGCCCTTAGATTTAGCAGCCAGAGTGCGAGATTTCAAGGAAATGAATATTGCTCAAGCTTTAGAGCGTTTAGAAATCCTTAAAAACAGCGGCGATGTACCGCAAATTCGCAAACTCAAGGTGCGAATTCAAGAAAAATATGCTTTTCCTTTCGTGTGCTTGGTATTTGGTTTAGTGGGAGCAGCTTTGGGAACTCAACCGCGCCGTTCCGGCAGAGGAACGAGTTTTGGGATTAGTGTAGTTGTAATTTTTACTTACTATGTATTTTCTTTCATCACCAGTTCTATGGGCGTAAAAGCTGCTTTGACTCCGATTCTTTCGGCTTGGCTGCCCATAGCCTTTGGCTTTGGAATCGGCGGATTGTTGTTGGTGCGAGCCGCCTCTAGGTAATTTATCTCAAATTAGTCATTAGTCAGTAGTCATTAGTCAGTAGTCAGTAGTCATTAGTCATTAGTCATTAGTTAGTGGTCATTAGTTAGTAGTCATTAAGCTGTTCTGCATTTAAATTTTATGTAAAAAACAATAAAAATCTTGTGGGTTGTCCCGCCCGCCCTGAATATGCAATTTAAAAGCGCGACAGCTTAAGCACCTCCTACAGTCCTCTATCCTGTAAGTTCCGCGATAAAAGGAGGCTCTTCCTCGCCTATCTGCATTACCAGGCAGAGCGAAGGTAACGAGCAATCGCTTAAGTTATTAAATTTTCATTTCTTAGTCATCAGTTAGTAGTCATTGGGAATTGGGAATTGGGAATTGGGCCGCAAAGCATTGTTTTTTTTCCAATTTTATTTGTGACTGGCAACCAATAACCAGCAACCAATAACCAGCAACCAATAACTAACAACCAAGAACCAAGAACCAATAACCAATAACCAATAACCAATAACTTTAAGGATTAGCAAAAGTATTGATTTCACCGCCGCCAATGTAGCGTCCCGGTGTCAGCGATCGGGGTGTAGAAAAAGGTTGCGGTTGAATTTGCTGCCCCTGATTATTGTTGTTTTGAGGAACAGCTCCAAAATTAGGCTGACCAGGTAAGTTAAGCTGATTTGATTGAGCTGGTTGAAATTCAGAATTCGCTGAATTGGGAGAGACTTGGGGGTTAATTATTTTGCTTTCCCCGATCGCACTTGGAAAAGAGGATTGACGGACATTGGGAAGTAGCGGTATGGGCCCTGGTACGACTGCTGGAAGTGCCGCGGGTTGAACTTCCGGTGCTACACCGGAGCCATATAAATTAGTTTGATAGGGATTTTTTGGCATCGCTACAGTTGCAGGCGCAGTATTAATTTCCCCGAGGCTGGGTACTCTGGAATTTAACCGGGCAGATGATTCAGGGGTTGTAGCTGTTGGGTTTAAGAATTGTGGAGATTCGCCGATTATATTTGTTTGAATCGCAACTGAGGGAAGTGCTACCGGAACATTCACAGGATTTGCTCTCCCTTGAGCTGTAGCGGCCGCTGGGAGCAAATTTGCCGGATTTGCCGGAGACTCGCTCGAAGCCGGTCGATCGAGCAATTGAGCTGAGGAAGCCGTGTTTTCAGTAGAAGTCGCCGTTGCCGAAGTGTTAGTGGCGAGGTATTTTTGCATAGCTGCTTGCAACGGACTCAAAGCCAGGGGCGCGTCGTTTTGTTTGCCAGAATTAGCACCGCTCGACTGCTGCGATAAAGTGCTTGTCGCTGTACCAGCAGACTCAGGAAAGCCGATCGTTTTTATCCCTGAAACGATCGCCCCACTACCAGATAAACTCAAAGCTGATGCGGCGTTTGAACTTGGCAAGCTGGAATTTAGCGGATTATTGTTTTGGAACCCGGCATCAGGATTTGCTAAATTTGGCAAAGTCAACAATCGGCTCGTGGCTTGCTGCTGCATGGCTGAAGATGGCTGGGACTTTTCTGATCCACCAGCGTTAATTTCGTTGAATAAACCTGGGCCTTTGACTACTGATGAATTTAATAAACTCAATTCAGAATTAGACTGATTGAACTGATTGATTAGCACCGGCAAGCTGTCGATTTCAGCAGCAATGGCGCTATCTTCAGCAGACAATCCGGGTAGCGAAGCTTGATTGTTTGAGGCTGCTACTTCTTCGCCATCTATGCTTAACCTTTCTGGATGTACGGAGACTTCCCAGATAAATAATCCGCCCGCACAGAGTACGGCTAACGGAGCCCAAACCGCTGGTTGCGTCCAGTGGCGCAACCGGGCTATCAGATAGCGGACAGATGTAGGGAATCGCTTAAAGCTTGACATAGTTTTGCTTTCATCCTGTGCGGACTTAAAACTATTTTTCCTAGTCTACCACAGGAATCTTGATGATTTTTGCTTTTTGGGGGTGCGATCGAGCTTGCGATCGCAAGTTGCTACAGACATATAGCGGTTCTCCAGCGTGGTGAGGTATGCCCAATCCCTCCGCTTCGCGCTCGCCCAATGCCCTGCTTGACCAATGCCCTATGTCCTATGCCCCATAGTACCTCATACCAGAGCACAGAACAGAAAGGCTATATATGCCACAAGAATACAAAGCCCGCTAAGAATGATAAAATCCGACTTGACGCGGTGTTGAGGCTTCCAAGCGTGGCGGCCGATCGACCCGATCGCAAAATTTCAAAGCAAAATTGGCAATTGCCGATCGCCACACGCAGAAGAAAGTTAAAAGGAAATAAATGCAAAAAATAGTAGAAGTATTAAAAAATCGAGAAGAACTCATAGAGCGCTCCCTCGCGGTTGTCCTGTCGAAAATCGCAGCAGCCATCGCAGAACGCGGACTTTGTACGATCGCCTTAGCGGGCGGAAGCACACCAGAACCGCTCTACAGATCGATCGCCAGCCAACACCTGCCTTGGGACAAAATTCACGTTTTCTGGGGTGACGAACGCTACGTTCCCGCAGAACACCAGGACAGCAATCAAAAAATGGCGCGCCTCGCGTGGCTCGATCGCACAAACATCCCCGCCAGCAACATCCACCCGATGCCCACAGGCTCCGGCGACCCCGCAGCCGATGCCTCAGCACACC
The DNA here is from genome assembly GCF_036700745.1 of Microcoleus sp. S36a_B3. Classification (NCBI taxonomy): domain Bacteria; kingdom Bacillati; phylum Cyanobacteriota; class Cyanophyceae; order Oscillatoriales; family Microcoleaceae; genus Microcoleus; species Microcoleus sp. S36a_B3. The sequence continues at coordinate 338,938 of NZ_JAUBPN010000001.1, forward strand.
AAACTCAATTGCAGCAGTTTTTCAAAGTATCCCACGGCGAGTTTCCCGCTTTCGACATCATCCTGTTGGGCATAGGAGACGACGCCCACACAGCCTCTCTATTTCCCGGCACACCAGCCTTGCAAGTCCGGGACAGCTTAGTAACTGTCGGCAACAAAGACGGTGAACCCCGCATCACCTTTACAGTCCCCTTAATCAACCGCGCCCGCTGCGTCATCTTCATAGTCGCAGGAGCCAGCAAACAACCGGCCCTAGCTCAAATTTTTGCCCCCGCAGCCGACCCCATGACCTATCCGGCCAGACTCGTTCAACCAGAGGGCGAACTTTGGTGGCTGCTCGATCCCGCCGCCGGTGTTGCCCTAAAATAGCCCGGAAAGCTTGCGCCGTCGCAGTACAGTCAGCACATCGCTAACTTGATTTTGCCCCTCACCGCCAACGTCGCGGTGCGGAGTCAGTTGCTAGTATTGGCTAAGCAGTATAAGAATTGTGGCGGTTAAAGTTAAAATTTGACCATATACCTAGTATTTTTTATGAGGCTGATTTGAAAATCTGGCCGATAGCAAGGAGAAATCGATGATTGTCTGTCCCAATTGCAATCACCAGAACCCCGACGGGGCCAGCCAGTGCGAGGCTTGCTACACGCCTTTACCCGTTACCGCAAGTTGCTCGAACTGCGGTGCAGCGGTTCAGACAGATGCAGCATTTTGCGGTCAGTGCGGCTTTAACTTGCGTCCGGGTTCCACAGTTCCAGAAGAAGTTGAGGTGACAGTACCGTCAGCCTCGACGGTGGAGCCTACAGTGGTATCGCCGCCGGTGCCGGATTTAGCGCCCACCGCACCCATGATGGCAAGGGAACCTTTAGTTACGGCAAATAAGGCACTCGACACCGAACCCCTGACGGCAGCGGAACCTTTTGTCACCCCAAATCTGGGGCCGAACTTAGAAAAAATACCCGCCAGTATTCCTACAATTCCAGATCCGCCGCCTTTACTCTCGGTTCCTGTTACAACTGAATCGGCGGCAACTGCAGTAAATACTTCTCCCCCGGTTCCCGCCCCACAGCCAGCGGGTGTGGCTAAAACTCAACTGCAACAGCAATCGGCGCGCCTGATACACGTTCAGACAAATACGCCGATAGAATTGCCTCACAGTCTTTCTGTGGTTCACATAGGCAAGCCAAATGACTTAGTGCCGCCGGATATTGATGTTTCTGGATTTGCTAATTCTGAGATTGTTTCTCGGGTACACGCAAATCTCCGGGTGGAGGGAGATGCTTGCTACCTAGAAGATGTAGGCAGTTCTAACGGCACTTACGTTAACAATACTCCTCTGCCAAAGGGAAACCGACACCGGTTGCGAGCGGGAGACCGCATCTCTCTGGGGAAAGGAGACCTGGTTACGTTTCTATTTCAAATCTCTTAGATCGAGTTTGGATTGGGCGATCGAAAGTCTAAAATCTAAAATCGCATCTTGAGGCGCTCTACCAAAACTCAATGCTGCCAATGTGATTAAGCTGACCTTGCTACATCCACTCCAGTCTATACCCGTCCGCAGTTGGATCTTTGAAGACGAGCAGGTCGTCCGGATCGGGCGATCGAACGAAAACCACGTCGTTCTTTTTAGCGCTGTGGTTTCTCGTCGCCACATCGAATTGCGGCGCAGCGGCATCAGTTGGGAACTGATCAATTTAGGTACCAACGGCACTTACCTCGATGGTAAGCCGATCGCCAAGGTTCCTGTTGTAGACGGTCTGATCGTTCACTTGGCTCGATCGGGCCCGAAAATTCAAATCAATGTCGATCCAAATCAGCCCTCTGTCGAGTTAGGAGTTCCTAGCGTCAAGCCAAGGGATGTTAAGGCAATTCACGCTCCCTCCTTGGGCGCGCCCCTGAGCACGATTCCTCTTCGCGACCAAAAAGAAGTTGGCACTTCTAAAGAAGAGGATGACTTAACGGAGGCAGAAAAAACTCCAAATTATTTGGAAGAAGATTATTAAATCAGTATCTTTGGCTACAGCTCAAAAATGACTGCAAACCCGTTCGTAAAAACCTACCAAAATCTGGACACAAGTAGAAACTTCTACCACAGAGTAACGAACGTGCAGGTTAAGGCTTTCTTAAGCCTACGTTGGGAGGGTAATGACACCAGAAAATAAACGCCAGTTTTCTGCCCTGTCGAACTAGGTTAAAAAGTAGTGGCGAAAGGTTGATAAGCCCGTGCCTAGTTCCTAACAAGCCCTCTCAACATTACCGAGGCAAACCTTACTTAATTGGATGACAGAAGATGTCAAACTACGTTTTTCTCATTGACGCTCAAAAGACACCGATGAATCCGATTCATCCAGCACAAGCAAGAAAATTATTAGAGCAGGGCAAGGCGGCTGCTTTTCGCAGATATCCCTTTACTCTAATTCTGAAACGAGCTATCGAGCGTCCAATTGTTCATCCTCTTACTCTCAAAATCGATCCGGGTTCAAAAGTTACGGGATTTGCTCTTGTAACTGACAGGGATGAGGTTATTTGGGGGATGGAATTGAAGCATCGCGGGCAGCAAATTAAACTAGCTATTGACTCTCGCAGGTCTTTACGGAGAGGTCGGAGAAACCGCAATACACGCTACCGCCAGCCGCGTTTTCTGAACCGTTCGCGCCCTCAAGGATGGTTAGCACCAAGCTTGAAGCATCGGGTTTTAACCACAGAAACTTGGGTCAAGCGCCTTCGTAAATTTGCTCCGATCCGTGAGATCGGACAGGAGCTAGTTAAGTTTGACACGCAAGCACTAGACAATCCAGAGATTAGCGGGTGCGAATACCAACAAGGCACTTTGTTTGGCTGCGAGATCCGCGAGTATTTATTAGAAAAGTGGCAAAGAAACTGTGCTTATTGCGGGATTGAAAATGTGCCTTTACAGATCGAGCATATTCACCCCTTAGCCAAAGGAGGTAGCAACCGCATCTCTAATCTGTGCTTAGCTTGTGAGAAATGCAACATCAAGAAAGGGACAAAATCAATCGAGCAGTTCCTCTCAAAAAAGCCCGATCTACTTAAGCGGATATTAGCTCAAGCCAAGCGACCTTGTTTGGATGCAGCAGCCGTTAATGCTACCCGATGGGCATTGTTTAATCGACTCAAAGAAACAGGCTTGCCAGTCTATACAGGTACAGGAGGACAAACCAAATACAACAGGACTCGGTTGGGATTACAAAAAACTCACTGGTTAGACGCTGCCTGTGTTGGTATCACAAAAACGCTGCAAGTCTTAACAGAGCGCATTCTCAATGTCACTGCAACTGGTTTGGGTCCAAGGCAGCGCTGCCAAACAGATAAATATGGCTATCCAATCAAGCATCGTCCATTGCGTCCAATTTTGGGCTTTTGTACTGGTGATATTGTTCGAGCCGATGTACCGAAAGGTAAGTATCAAGGAACATTTACAGCTAGAGTCTGCCCTATGTCGGATGGAAGAGGTGAGTTCATTATCAACAAAAAACGGTTTTCGGTAAGGCTCGATTACTGTAAAGCCATCCATCGCAAAGATGGTTACAGTTATGTCTGATATCTGAACAAAAACGGTAGTAATGTCCAGGTATGGGTAGAGATTATCGAGCAGTTCTTAACCCCGATACTGCTGAGGATCGATCCCAAAATTTTAGACGCTGGTTCCTAATGCGGTGATTCCTCTGACGGGCCAAAAACCTAAAATCTTAAATCGACGCTTCGACCGACATTTTTTCTCGTAGCCACTCAGGAGTTTATTTATGAGTAGATCGCAACAACAGATTGTTAAGCGCAGCGAACTGCTAAACCGCCGCACGATCGACCGCAGAACTGCCGAAGAGGTCGGCAGGGTAGACAAGCTTTGGCTCGATTCTCACTCCCAGCGGGCGATCGGCTTTACTTGCAAGTCGGGACTTTTGGGGAACAAAAAAACCTGGTTCGCTTGGGCGCAAGTTGATGCTGTGGGCGAAAATGTTTTTGTCACTATTAACCCGGAACTCCCGGAATTGCATCAGCCGGAACAAGCTGTTTGTCCGATCGGGCTTGAGGTGCTCACGGACGCAGGAAATAAGGCAGGTACGGTGGTTGACTACCTATTTGATGTCACAACTGGTTCTGTTACCGATTACCTGTTTAAATCGAGCGGCTGGCGCGGCGTTTTAGACGGGATTTACTTGTTGCCGGTTGGGGCGATTTCGTCGCTCGGCAGCAAACGGGCGATCGTTTCAGAGGCTTCTGTGTCGGAACCCGTACAGTACGCTGAGGGATTACACAAAAAAGTCGGTCTGGTAGCAGAGTTTTTACACGAAGATTACGACCAAACTCTCCTAAATGTGGCAGAGGTGAAGCGGGGCGCTCAAAATCTGGCGGAAAAACTCCAAGATAAAGCTCTAGAAGTCAGAGATGCAGCTCAAGAAAAAGTAGCAGAGTTGAAGCGACAAAGGCAGGAATCTGGATCGCCACCGCCGACACCGGAGCCCCCAGAGTCGGATCTCTGAAGTGCGGTCAGAGGGCCCGAGGCGACTAATTACCGATCGTATTTTTAGGGGCGACGCGCCCCCGCAAGGTCGATCGGTATTTTTGGTGTCGGATATTGAGGCTTTGGGTATCAGGAATTCCAGTGCTGCTCAAAGCATTGTATTCTATTGGTATTGAATTAATAAGGAAAATGTTAGCAACTCGAAAAGACCTATGTTGTTTGATACAGCAAACTATTATTTTATCTAGAAACTCCGGCATAAATAAGTGGTTAACTTCTGTAGGGCGAGAAAGTCGCCACCCACTGACCACTTTTTTGAGAATCAATTTTTTGGCGGTTTTATCCGAAAAAATCGATATTGAAGCATATTCGTTTGTATTTGGTGGCGGAGTGTCAAAACATCCGTGATTACCTTAACTCTGCTACATCCTATCCAGTCTGTCGCGGTTCAGAAGTGGTGTTTTGAATCCGCTTCGGTGGTTCGGATCGGTCGATCGAACGACAATGATGTAATTATTTACAGTGCTGTGGTTTCCCGCCACCACGTAGAGCTGTGGAATCACGCCAATGGCTGGGAAATTATTAATTTTGGTGCTAACGGTACTTATGTAGATGATAAACCGATCGCTCAGGTGTCAGTCGCCGACGGGATGACGATTCGCTTGGGCAATTCCGGCCCCAAAATCCGAATTCGGGTAGGGGCGACTAATTTGGAAGCGGATACAGTTACCAGCCCGCCAGAGCGCGAATTTATCGGCCAAAAAGACGAAGCTTCACAAGACCAATCGACTGATTGGTCTATCGGTGTAGGAGTCGTTGAAGACGATCAAGAAGGAGCACAGACTTACATCGATATTCTTGAGTGATCCGCCGTTATCTAGCCCACAAAATCCCATAAAACTCTGGGTGTACTACAGCCTTTGTCAAAAAGGTGAGGAGTTGAGATTTTAGATATTTCGGCTTGCTTCGGCTACGCGAGGGTACAAGTCGCGAGGGTACAAGTTTTAGATTTTAGATTGGGGAATTGGGGGATTGGGGGATCGATACCCCATTTTTCACTCGAACTGCTATATTCGAGCGTTTAACTAATATTTCTGCAATTAAGCCGATTTTTTGCCAAATATCGCTGTAAATTAATTCACCGATTCTCTAGCACAAAATTACCCTTCTAGAGATAAGATTTGAGGGCGATCGCTCGATATTACGTTTATTTCGTTGCTTGCCCATCGGCGGTAATCTAAGAGCAACTGGTGCATCAACCGCTGTTTGACGCTCAACAGCACGCTTTTGAGCAAACCGTTGCCCGTTGCTTCTAAAATCGGTTTCGGTGTCAGCCAGAATGGCGGCGGTAATTCTACTTGCACTTCCAAATCGGCTTTTCCCTTCAAGCAGGTTAGCCCGCTACTTTGGTGTGCAGCAAGCTGTCCTTTAAGATTGAGAGCAAAGCGATCGTTTATATAGCCCACTCCGAGAATTTCGCAAGCCACGGACTCTAAATTGATTGTGCCGTCTGACTGCGCCCACACCCTCATGTCTACCGTGGGTTGAATGTTCAGCATCATAAATTGTAACGGCCGCATTTTCAGGCGGAAACAGTCATCGCTGAGTTGCTCTGTGCGAGTGCGATCGACTAAGGCGTTCACCAGTCGCCTCGGCTGGCGCAGATAATGTTGAATGGGAACCTGTTCATCTGGTACGGCGATCTCAACGGATTGCGAAGAATTAAATCGGATATACATGAGAAAATATTAATATATAGGATTTGTAAGCATATCTTAATAAACTATAACCTTTTTAAGGTGACATAAGTCTCGCATTAGCTCGCGCACTCCCGCAATGTCATCCGAGAAATTACGGATCTAAGCTTTCGGGACTCTGGCTAATTTTTTCATCGTACCTGCTGGCTGATGAGAGTCAAGCAAACATTTGTAACATAAAACTACTAATTATGAAAATTTCAATCGCACATCTCGGCCCTGTAGGTACGAATGCAGAAACAGCAGCTCTAGCTTATGTCAATTGGTTAAGTCTCGAAACTAACACCGAATGCACCCTGTGTCCTTATTCCACCATTTCTCAGGCATTAGAGGCATCTGCCTCTGGGCTGGTTGACCTTTCAATTGTGCCGGTCGAAAATTCGATCGAGGGCAGTGTGACTGTCACCCTAGACACCCTGTGGCGGCTGGATGCACTCCGCATTCAACACGCCTTGGTTTTGCCGATTTCCCACGCGCTGCTGTCCAATGCTCAAAATTTTAACGAGATTCAAAAAGTTTACTCTCACCCGCAAGCCCTAGCTCAGTGTCAGTTGTGGTTGGCAAAGTTTATCCCGGCGGCTGAGTTGATTCCGGCAAATTCAACTACGGAAGCGTTGCAGTACCTAGAAGATAAAAGTATCGCGGTAATCTCTTCCCCAAGAGCGGCCGAACTCTACAAATTGCCAGTGCTAGCGAGCCCGATTAATGATTATCCTGACAATTACACTCGATTTTGGGTACTAGGCCCAAATACAGGAAAATTGGGAAACGCTGCAACATCCCACGACTCATCAATTCAATCCGCCACGAAATCAGCATCCCCGTCGCATCTAGAGACAACGCCTAATTGCACTCACACGTCACTAGCTTTTAGCGTACCTGCCAATAGGCCGGGATCGCTGGTAAAACCTTTGCAAGTATTTGCCAGTCGCGGTATTAATTTAAGTCGCATTGAATCTCGACCGACTAAGCGATCGCTCGGAGAATATATTTTTTTTACGGATGTTGAAGCGGATGCTGGTTCTACATTAGTGCGATCGGCAGTAGAAGAACTCAAAAATCACACAGAAACTTTAAAAATCTTCGGCTGCTACACTGTACTATCAGTAGTATAATTTTAGCTACCACTTAGGAGGCTAGCGACATGAATGCTGATGAACTTCTGAAGCGATATGCAGCCGGAGAAAGAGATTTTCACGAAACCAGCTTGAAAGAGGCTTCTTTGCGTGAAGCTTTCCTGATTCATATTAATCTAGCCTGTGCAACTTTGAATGAAATTAATTTAACTTTGGCAGACCTTAGTTCGGCAAACTTACTAGGTGCATTTCTCAAAAATGCTTGCTTAGTAATGACCAAACTAAATGGGGCAAACCTTAGCAAAGCAGATTTAACTTTTTCAAGGTTGACAGGAGCTGAAATGATGCAGGTCAACTTGAACAAAGCCAATTTGAGCCAGACAAAAATGATCGGTGTGGATTTGACCGGGGCCTCACTTTACAAAGCTAACCTAATCGAAGCAAACCTCATTGATGCTTGCTTGGACAATACAGATTTTACAAAAGCTAATCTAACTGAGGCAAAACTGCGGTCAGCGAGTCTCAAAAAGGCTAACCTGAAAGGAGCCTTGTTGTATGAAGCTAATCTTCAGGGCGCAGATTTGAGACAAGCTGACTTGCGCGGCGCTAATTTGAGCGGGGCTTTTTTATGCGGTGCTAACATGGAAGGCGCTAAGTTTGATGATTCAACAATTTTTAGCGGGGCGATTCATTTTTGCATCAGACAAGCCTGAAGTCGGGCAATATTTACGCCCAAAATCCAACAATTAAGGACGGAAAAATATATTATTCATTTGGCTGAAAGTGCAGTTAATTTGCTCCTGTACCTTAGCAAAATGAACCTGCATCTTGAGAATCTCTTTCTTAGAATTAGCTTCAGTAATCTTGCTTTCCAAAGCCAGCAAGTTGCGGTTGAGAGTTTCTACTCGCACAGTTTGGTCGTCTAAGTCAATTTTTAATTCTGCTACTTGATCCAACTCTAGCTGCTTCCGAACCCAGGCGTGGCGAACCAAGTTTTCATCTCCTTTCTGAAGTGCTATCAAGGCTCGCTGCTGCCACTGATTGGCTTGAGATTCAGCTTGATTGTACTGCCACTGAATGCGGAGTTGGGCGGAAATTGCGCTACCAACAGCCTGACGCAATTCTTTGAGAGGTTCTTGAATTTCTGAGATTAACAAATCCCAAAGATTCATCAATTCGTTGGTAAATTCTTCGCGCTTTACAGAGGATACTAATGCTTCTAACAGCAGCAAATTTGGTTGCATTTGCTGCAGAATTGTCTCAAATATTAATTGTGCTTCTGACAACTGCCGATCGCTAGTTTTTTCTGAGACTGCACTGGGTGAGTTGTTTAATATTTTTTGAGTTTTATCTGTCCCTGTTTCTGAATCTAAGCTTACAGGTACGAAGGCTTGTAATTTTTCGCGGGCGATCGCGCTTAGCCTCTCTCGAACTAAATCGCAGGCCGCCTGCTGCACGGGGCCTGTTTCGTTTTGACAAATCTCGATCGCTATTTTGAAGCCTGCATCGCCGTAATTAAAGGTTTCCTTCAGCGCCGCAATACGGTGTTCGCTGACAGCAGCCGACAGTCGGTGTTTAACTCCTGCTAGCCCGCCTAGTACCACACCGCCCACAGGAGGCGGCATTTGACCGCCTCTAACTGCATCGTATGGTTTCGGTTGGTCGTGATTTTCTAACACCAGCATTTAATGCGATAAAGAACCTATCCGAACTTGTTTGAATTTGCCGCTCAAATAGATACCAGTTCTTAAAAAAAATGGAATTCGGTAGTGCGATCGAAAGCTTTAGTCGATCGTTCATTCACAGTTTTAAAATCTTCGATAGGAAGATTTTAAATTGAAAATAATATGATTTGTGTGCAATTTTGGCTGATGTACAGGCAAAACCGATCGTACTTTTTTCCTGCCCCCATTGGCTACTTGAGGGTATCTTTAAGTACAGTCCTCGCTGCCAAGTGATTGCGAGTAGAAGTCAAAATTTCGGTTTCGCGTTCCAATCTCGCAGCAGTATCTTGCAATTCTAAAAGAGTTTGCTGTTCTGTCGCTGCGCCGTAAAGGTAGCTGGCTACCCAGTAGGACAATTCTGTAGGCAAACTGGGAATGTCTTCGGGTAGGTCGATCGGCTGATCCATCAATTTGCTGGAGAGGCGAACTACATCTCTCAGCAGTTGTTCGACATCTTGGCCCAAAGGTCTGAGGTCTGTTTGTGGCGGTTCGTCTTCAATCCATTCTACTAGACCGACTAAATAGGGTTTTTCCCGAACGGCGTCGAGGACTCGGAACCGCTGCTGTCCGAGAGTCATGATTTTCATGCGATCGTCCGGGAGGCGCTGACAGTGAATTACTTCGGCGCAACAGCCAACGGCTGAGACTTTGTTTTGGTTGGGGTCCCACATGAGTACACCGAAACGGCGATCGCCCTCAAGAATCGTATTCATCATGATTCGATAGCGAAACTCGAAGATTTGCAGCGGCAGTGGTCTACCTGGAAATAGAACCACTTCCGGCAACGGAAATAAGGGGAGTTCGCGAACTGTGGAGGAGGAAGAGGATGCCATTGTCGCTCAAAGGTGACGGTACTTGCGCTTATTTTTCTTACTTTAACTGATTTGAGTCATTCCGGGGCGGGGAACAGGGGCGATCGGGCTTTTACGCGGGCTCCGGGATCGACGGCGGGCGATCGTCAATTCTCCCAGCCACCCCTACGAACTCAAACAAGCCGTCATGCTTTCAAAATGATCAAAATTATGTTTTTGTTGAATAAACAGCATAAAAAGCTATGATAGCCACTTTAAAATGTTTTTTTTTAGCGTTCCCACACAGTGCAAATTTTAGATTAATTATACAGATTTATTGAGAACTAATGACTAATGACTACCCTTCGGCTTCGCGAGCGGGCAAGATGACTAATGACTAATGACTAATGACTAATGACTACTTACTAATGACTACTGACTACTCTAGATCGCACTTTCAGCAAAAAGAAGGAACAATGTATTTTTCCATTGCTCCTTCTTTTTGTATTTAAAATTCGTCAATCTACAGCTTGACTTCGATATCTACGCCGGCTGGCAAATCCAGTTTCATCAAAGCGTCAATTGTTTTAGCAGAAGGCTGGTGAATGTCGATAATGCGGCGGTGCGTGCGGGTTTCAAAGTGTTCGCGAGAATCTTTGTCTACGTGGGGCGATCGCAGCAAGCAATAAATCCGTCGTTTTGTCGGTAGGGGAATCGGGCCGATCGCAGTGGCGGCTGTCCGATTTGCTGTATCTACAATCTTTTCGCAGGATGCGTCTAGAATTCGGCGATCGAAAGCTTTGAGGCGAATGCGGATTTTTTGCTGTGGAATTGTTGCCATTTTTTTGTTTAATTTTCTAGGTTCAGTTTATTTTTAGTCAGTAGTCATTAGTCAGTAGTCAGTAGTCATTAGTCGGCAGTCATTAGTCGGCAGTCATTAGTTTTTACTTGTCAGTTTTTTTGCTAACAACTAACTGCGGACTAATGACCGTTTCCAAAAACTGATATCCCCCGACTTGAGTCCGGGAACTCCTAAAATTTTAGACTGCTGTTGAAGCTTCTAGATTGAATGCGGAAAGTCCATCTAAAATCTAAAATCTAAAATTGATTGACTGATGACTCATCACTAAATAGCAGAAAAGCCACTAAATTTGATTAGGCTTTTCTGCTATTTAAAGCGGAGCGCGGATTCCTACTTGAGGATTTTGGAAACAACGCCTGCACCCACGGTGCGGCCGCCTTCGCGGATGGCGAAGCGCATTCCTTGTTCGATCGCGATCGGGTGAATCAGATCAACAGTCATTTTGATCCGGTCACCAGGCATCACCATTTCAGCTTCTGTACCGTCATCAGCAGTGAACTGCATGATTGTACCGGTTACGTCTGTTGTACGGACGTAGAATTGAGGGCGGTAGCCAGAGAAAAAGGGCGTGTGACGGCCACCTTCTTCCTTCTTGAGGATGTAGACTTCAGATTCAAACTGAGTGTGAGGCAAGATGCTCTTCGGCTTGGCAATTACCATGCCTCTTTCAATATCAGCCTTCAAAATACCCCGGAGAAGTAGACCCACGTTGTCGCCGGCCATGCCTTCATCCAAGGACTTGGTGAACATTTCCACACCAGTCACGGTAGTGCTGCGAGTGTCCTTAAGACCAATAATTTCGACTGTTTCGCCGACTTTAACTCTGCCGCGCTCGATCCGACCTGTCGCCACAGTACCCCGACCAGTAATCGAGAATACGTCTTCAACTGCCATTAAGAAAGGCTTGTCAATTTCGCGTTCTGGAGTAGGGATGTAAGAATCTACTTCTTCCATCAGCTTGTAAATCTTGTCAACCCACTCATTATCACCCTTGACAGTCTTGGGGTTAGCAAGCATCGCTTCGAGAGCTTTCAAGCCAGAACCAGTCACGATGGGGATGTCATCGCCAGGAAAATCGTAGGAACTCAAAAGTTCGCGAACTTCCATTTCTACCAATTCCAAAAGTTCAGCGTCATCCACCATGTCTTCTTTGTTCAAGAAGACCACCAAGCTGGGAACGCCAACTTGCTTAGCTAGCAAGATGTGTTCGCGAGTTTGAGGCATGGGGCCGTCTGCTGCTGACACTACTAGGATGCCACCGTCCATTTGAGCAGCACCGGTGATCATGTTTTTCACATAGTCAGCGTGTCCGGGGCAATCCACGTGGGCGTAGTGACGACCTGTGGTTTCGTATTCTACGTGAGCGGTATTAATCGTAATACCCCGTGCTTTTTCTTCTGGCGCAGCGTCGATGTCGGCGTAGTTCTTACCCTTAGCCTGACCCAATGCTGAAAGAGTCATCGTAATCGCGGCGGTCAAAGTTGTTTTGCCGTGGTCAACGTGACCGATTGTGCCGATGTTTACGTGGGGTTTATTCCGTTCAAATTTTGCGCGTGCCATTCTCGATCTGTTCCTTGTTTTTTTTAGCGATTTTAGACTTGAGATTTTAGATTCTCGATTTTGGATTCAATCCAAAATCCAAAATCTAAAATCCAAAATCATTAGTTCCCTTTGTTTTTCGCGATAATGGCTTCCGCCACATTTCGCGGCACTTCTTCGTAATGGCTGAATTCCATTGTGAAGATGCCTCTACCTTGGGTTTTCGAGCGGATGTCGGTGGCGTAACCAAACATTTCTGCTAGGGGAACCTTGACAGAAACTTTGGCAATTCCCTGATCCGTCTCTTGACCTTCGATATGACCCCGACGCGAGTTGAGGTCGCCGATGACGTTCCCGATATAATCTTCGGGAACTTCAACCTCTACCTTCATCATAGGCTCTAGCAGCACTGGCGACGCTTTCATCACGGCTTCTTTGATCGCCATTGAACCGGCGATCTTAAATGCCATTTCTGAGGAGTCTACGTCGTGGAAAGACCCGTCTACCATAGTAGCTTTAAGGTCGATCACGGGATATCCTGCTACAATACCTGATTCGCAGGCTTCTTTCATCCCTTGTTCTGCCGGGCCGATGTACTCTTTCGGTACAGTACCGCCGACAATTTTGGAGACAAATTCAAAACCGGTTCCTACTTCGGTGGGTTCTACTTCGATCACGACGTGACCGTACTGACCTTTACCGCCGCTTTGGCGGATAAATTTACCTTCGGCGCGGACGGCTTTGCGAATGGTTTCGCGGTAGGCTACTTGCGGCTGACCCACGTTAGCTTCTACTTTGAATTCCCGCAGCATTCTGTCTACCAGAATTTCCAGGTGCAGTTCGCCCATGCCGGCGATGACTGTCTGGTTGGTTTCTGGGTCAACGTTGACTCGGAAGGTGGGGTCTTCTTCCGAGAGCGACTGGAGGGCTTTGGAGAGCTTCTCCATGTCTTGTTTGGTTTTGGGTTCGACAGCCACGGAGATGACTGGTTCGGGAATAAACAGGGATTCCAGAATCACTGGCGATCCTTCTTCGCAGAGGGTGTCGCCGGTGAAGGTGTCTTTCAAACCCAAGACTGCTCCCAAGTCTCCGGCGCGGAGTTCGTCAACTTCTATCCGATCGTCAGCTTTGAGGACAATTAAGCGAGAAACCCGCTCTTTTTTGTCTTTGGTGGAGTTGAGGACGTAGGTGCCCTTTTTGAGGATACCCGAGTAGACGCGAACGAAGGTCAGGCGGCCGTAGGGGTCTGCCATGATTTTGAATGCCAGGGCTGACAGGGGCTCGCTGTCGTCTGCGTGTCGTTCTGCGGTGTCGCCGTTGGGCAGCAGTCCTTGAATCGGGGGAACTTCCAAGGGCGACGGCAGGTAGTCGATCACTCCGTCTAACAAAAGCTGAACGCCTTTATTTTTGAAGGCTGAACCGCAGAGCATGGGGACGATCGCCCCGGAGATTGTGCCCGCACGCAGGGCCGAGCGGATTTCCGCTTCTGTTAACTCTTCGCCTTCAAGGTATTTTGCCGTGAGGGCGTCGCTGGTTTCTGCTACGGACTCGATCAGCTTGGTGCGGTATTCTGCGGCGAGTTCTTTTACCTCATCGGGGATTTCTATTTCCTCGATATCGGTGCCGGTGTTGTTGTTGTAGATGTAGGCTTTCATTTCCACTAAATCTACAATTCCCCGGAAGTTTTCTTCGCTGCCGATCGGGATTTGGACTGGTACGGCGTTCGCTCTCATGCGATCGCAAATTTGGCCGTAAACTTTGTAGAAGTTTGCACCCATGCGATCCATTTTGTTGACGAACACAATCCGGGGCACATGATACCTATCGGCTTGGCGCCAAACTGTTTCGGATTGCGGCTGCACTCCGCCTACCGAGCAGAACACTGCGATCACTCCGTCGAGCACTCGCATCGAGCGTTCAACTTCGATCGTGAAGTCTACGTGTCCGGGAGTGTCGATGATGTTGATTTTGTAATCTTTCCAACTGGTGGTGATAGCAGCGGCAGTAATCGTGATTCCCCGTTCCCGCTCTTGCTCCATCCAGTCAGTGACTGCTGTTCCCTCGTGCACTTCACCCATTCTGTGAACCATGCCTGAATAGAACAGAATTCTTTCAGTTGTTGTTGTTTTGCCCGCATCAATGTGGGCGGCGATGCCGATGTTGCGAGTTTTTTCTAGCGGGACGGTACGTGCCACAGCTACCTCCTTGATTTTGTGTTGCTGTTATAATACTATTATACTACACAGAACCCGATCTTGCACTCCCAGCCACTTACCGTATAAGTATATGGAGCTTATTGTTACATTTTAATATTTTTTGCAACATTTGTTTACAAAAATATTAAGTATGCGAGATTGAGGATTCACAGAGTGCGTAAATTTTTGATTGTCGGAGTTTTGAGTTTGCCTGGGCGATCGCCACTGCGCCAAGAGAAGCAATCTCAACACCCAAAACTTACGCTTGCCAATCCCTCACTCGATGCTTTCATACCGCACGACCGGCCTGTTTTCCATGCCCGATTTGGCTTAGTACCGATAGTGAGCAAAAGCCTTGTTAGCTTCGGCCATGCGGTGTGTTTCTTCGCGCTTGCGAATAGCACTGCCTGTTTCGTTGGCTGCATCCATCAGTTCGTTAGCCAGCTTGGCGGCCATCGAGCGGCCGGTGCGGGCGCGAGCAAATCTGATCAGCCAGCGCAGGGCGAGGGTGGTTCCGCGATCGGAACGCACTTCCATCGGCACTTGGTAGGTGGCGCCACCTACCCGGCGGGCTTTGACTTCTACCAAGGGTGTAGCGTTTTTGACTGCTTTTTCAAACAAGTCTAACGGTTCGGCTCCCGTGCGTTCTTGGATGGTTTTCATGGCATCGTAGACGATGCTGGAGGCCACGGATTTTTTGCCGTGCTGCATGATCCGTCTCACCATCATGCTTACCAACCGGCTGTTGTAGGTTGGATCTGGCGGAACTGGACGTTTTTGAATAACTGTGCGGCGAGACATAGTTTTATTGGGGTTTTTTGATTTTGATTGATTGAATTTGGGGTTGTGAGTTCAAATTTTAGATCGGCGATCGAACTTAATTTTTGCTGGCTCATCCCCGGCGATCGGGCGTCAGTGCTATTTTTTCTCTTTAGGACGCTTGGCACCATACTTGGAACGACCTTGCTTGCGGTCTTTCACCCCAGCGGTGTCTAATGTACCGCGAATGATGTGGTATCTAACTCCGGGCAAATCTTTTACCCGACCGCCCCGGATCATTACTACCGAGTGTTCTTGTAAGTTGTGACCAATCCCGGGGATGTAGGCTGTCACTTCAAAACCAGAAGTCAGCCGTACCCGAGCCACCTTCCGCAGCGCCGAGTTGGGTTTTTTCGGGGTAGTCGTGTACACTCTGGTGCATACTCCGCGGCGCTGGGGGCAACTCTTGAGAGCTGGCGATTTGGTTTTTTTCTGCGTTTGTTCCCGTGCTGAACGGATGAGTTGCTGAATAGTGGGCATGAGTTACGGCATTTCTAGCTTTTTGCTGAATATAGTGATTTGCGGCATCCGCACTGAAAGTCCCTTCCCTTCAGGAGGGACGGGATATATGAAAATAATTATGGGTAAGTGAGGATACCAGACTCCATATATTACACCACTAGACTTTTTTTGGCAAGGAATTTGCGAGCACGGGCGATCGAACTTCCAGCAAGCAAGGAAGTTGGGACGAGGATCTCGCCCGCGAGTGCCTAATATGTGGCATATTATTAATTAATTCAAGCTCAAATTTAATGGGGATCACAGCCGTCAGCCAAATTTATGACGGTTTTATGACGGTCGATATTTTGATCGCCTCACCATCTTCGGCAGACTCCCGTCAACCGAGTGCGCGCGATCGCATCACAGTCTGGGCCCGATCCATATCACATAAACTTATCTAAAATTGCCGGATAATCAGAGATACACATTGAGTTAACAGCAGGAGATGAGAACCAAAGCTTACATTCCCGAACAGACATTTTCCGAAGTTTACTTCAATATTTGGAAATCCGGTAAGATTAATCAAACTGTGTTTCAGAAAATACAACACGCAATTAATTCTGAGAGTCTAAAAAAAATCAGAATAGCTAAAAAATATCAGCAGACTGCTCTCTGCAGTGCGGCAAAGATGGGTGTCAGTCCTAAACTGATTTGATTGAGAAACTTGAAATAACTGCTTTCATAGAATTACAAACAATTCACATAGCGTGAATTAGATTTAAGCCTTGAATTAAAATCCCCTCCCTACAATTAAAGAAACTCAAACTCGGTGCACCAATCAATCTTAAAAGGCAATATTCAGGTAAAATAATAGAGTATGTTTAATTCCACAGAACTGCTGATCGAGGCTTTCATTGAACAACTAGAAAACGGTTACAGCCGCACCTACGGAGGCTACAAATCAGACTATGCCGACATTATTGCCTGGGTCGGAGCAATGGCATTAGAAAACATCGCCAACAGTGACGCTCTTTATCACAATGTAGAACACGCCATTTGCATTACCTTAGTAGGTCAAGAAATCTTGCGGGGAAAACACATTCGCAAGGGCGGAGTCTCCTGCGAAAACTGGCTCCACTACATCATTTCTTTGCTGTGCCAAGACATCGGATATGTCAAAGGAGTCTGCCGACAAGACCAAGTATCAGAAGGATTGTACGCTACCGGAAAAGATGGCATGAGAATTGCACTACCTCCCGGTGCAACAGCCGCCAGCCTAGCTCCTTACCGAGTTGACAGAGCAAAACTGTTCATTGACGAGCGTTTCGGCAACCACAAGCTAATTAATGCCGAGATAATTAAGCAGAACATAGAACAAACTCGTTTCTCGGTGCTTGACGGCAACACTGACGAAGATACACTAAATTATTCTTTAGTTCGCGGTGCTGACTTAATAGGTCAGTTCAGCAACCCGCAATATTTACAGAAAATTGGTGCCCTATTTTACGAGTTGGAAGAAATCGGTGCTACTAAAATTTTGGGCTGCCGGCATCCGGGCGACTTGCTGCAAAGCTACTCAAAGTTTTATTGGAGCGGAATTTATCCTCACATCAGCGAATCCCTCGGTTACTTGCAGTTGACGCAGGAAGGCAAACAAATTGTTGCTAGTTTGTACGCTAACGTATTTCGTATGGAACACGAACGTTGTGATTCTGAGGCTGCTTGAGTACAGGGGAATTCATTAGTCATTAGTCATTAGTCATTAGTTATTAGTCATTAGTGCTGTCCCCGAAGAGCAAACGTTGTTAGTAGTTGGTTATTATAACTAGATGGAAATAACGAATTGTCTCGTGTCAGATAGATTGACTGCAATAACATTAGTTCGTTATGAAAGCGGACTGAAGTCCGCACTATAAACCGTTTAAGATGCGATCGTCTATTGGACGTGATATTACCAATTACCCAAGCGTATTTGACTCAACTCATTTCCTGCTCTAGTTCCGAATGATATCTCGGACACAACCAATTGCTCGGTAGCAAAGAAGGCCATCCCTCCCGCAGCGCTTCCAAACAAACCGCACGCACAGTTAACTGACAGTCGAGCAGTTCTACACCAGCTTTTTCAACTTGCTTTTTACCAATTTTTCCAATTGAGTCGTCGCTAAATTCAAAGGTTTTGTGACACTGAATGCAAACCAGATGGTGGTGGTGATGCAATTCCGGTAAATTCAGTTCGTAATGTTTGTGTCCTTCTGCTAATTCTAGTTCGCGCAAAATGCTAATTCTTGCTAATAAGTGCAGCGTTCTATAGACAGTAGACAAGCCTATTCGTTCTCCTTGACTTTGCAAAATATTGTATAATTCTTCTGCACTCAAATGATTGCCTTGTCGCAAATTTTGAAACACATTCAAAATTGTTTCTCGCTGGGGAGTCAGGCGACATCCTCTCTGGTTTAGTTCGACTTTGAGTGAGTTGCTGCTGTATATATTCATCACTAATTTATCCCAATAATTGTTATAATTTCCCCCTCTGTCAGGGGGAGTTTACTAGATCCTAATTCCGGTTGCTAAAGGTGGAATAGAAGGATTAATTGTCTGTTTTTCTGCATAATCTTTGTGAGTTCTAGAGCAATGTTGCTGGCAAGAATTGGCAAAACAAGTCTTTGGTTCAAAGTCAGTACAGCCGATCGCATCCTCGGTACAAGCAACGCACGGCCGCACCGTACACTTGAGACGGTAGTCATTCGTAAAAAATTCGCAATTGGAACAAGGAATTTGATGCAGGCGCCGGAGTTGCTGGAATCCTTCTCGCAATGCTAGAGAAGCACTCCACAAAAACACGAGCATCAAAATACTGATACAGAAGCAGTAAATAACAACAGTCATAGGGTAATTTCTCAAAGTATACACAAATTGGAAACAGATTTAAGTCAGCAATAAAGTAAAAAGAAACTTTGTTTCTGACTTAAATCGCCTTCAGCTTCTATTCAAACGGGCGCGAGAAGCGTGCCAGATGTGACCGGCAAGGGCTAATATACCCAAGAAAAATTGTGCATTTAGGCGGGCATTACCAACCCAAAACTTAAAATTCGCTTCATCATTTTCCAAGTCGTTAACGCTAGAAATTGTCACAGTTCTTTCCATCGTAAAATTAATATCTGGGCCACTTTTAACTCGAATATTGTTGCCCTTAGCCTTTTTTGCAGAGTTTTTTGAACTCGGCAAAGTTTGAATAAGACTTACGAAGCAAGGTTCAGAAACCGGGGTTTTTACGAAAAGACGTGTGGTCATCCGTAGATTCGGTAAAAACCCAGTTTCTTTGGTGGAAGTGAGTCCAGGAGTTTTTAAGTCCTACGAATCAGGTATGATTTGACAGAAATTTAGCTAGGACTTGAGAAAAAACCGGATTTCTTGAAGGTATTAGTGCCGCAAGTAGCGGACAGAAACCCGGTTATTTAGTTTTTCGCAGTGCGGAATTAATTCCGCACTACAAACCGTTTTTATTTCAGTTCACAACCCCCCGGAAAATTGCATCAATGCCAGCAAAATTATCTAACAGCAAATAGGCAAGGAATGCTCCGCTAGTACCGCCCATCACCAAACCGCCCCGGAATAAACTCCAATCTTCCGGCGTTTTGTGCCAGTAAAGAACTTTACCTGCTTCAATCTTCCGATTCTCGTAAATCGAAAGGCCCGTTGACAGAATCAACACCAATGCCAGAGTTACCAGCAATGCTGCCAGCGGTGCTAAACCTTTTTCTTGCAAAGGTAGCAATACTGCAAAAGCTCCTACTAGGAAATAGCCGTGAGCCAAGCTAACTTCCAATCCCCGGACTATGGGAGACAATCCCTTGCGGTAAATCGGCAAATTCCGCAAAAAAGTTACAGTCACATCGGAAAAACTAACTGCTGTTGCTGTCGCAGGTTGAGCTTGCATCTGAGGCGATTTTTCAACCTTGCTAGCAGTTGCAGTTACAAATTCGCCCGATCGAAAATCAAACCCCGCCGCCTTTGTGCGAACGCGCAGCGCGTGCCAGATGTGACCCGAAAGCGCCAAAATCGATAACACAAAATGGCTTGTTGCGAGCCAAGTCCGCGAAGAAACAACCACTGCATCCGAGCCGCTCAAACCCACAGGGCCGTAGAAAACCTCTGGATAAACAGTGTCATTTACGGTAACAAAGTAGGCGGCCAAAAAGCCCATATAAGCCAGAGCGCCCAAACTGTAAGAAAGGTAAGCTTCTCCCGACCAAAACAGCACTCGCTGGGCCCACGCAAAAGGCTTGGTGAAGATATGCCAGAAACCGCCAAGAATGCAGAGCAAGCCAACATAAATGTGACCGCCGACAACATCTTCTAAGTTGTCAACTGCTGCCATTCCTTCCGGGCCGTGCACTGGCAAAAGATAGCTGAAAATGCGGGCAGGATTCAGCGTTGGTTCGCTAATTATTCGCACGTCGGCAACGTGGGGATCGTAAAGACCGCCCCAAAATAGGGCTTTTGCTACCAACAACCAAGCACCTGCACCTAAGAGTAATAGGTGAATGCCGATGATGGTTGTCATTTTGTCTTTGTCTTCCCAGTCGTAGCCGAAAGAACCAAAGAATGTTTTGTTTTGTGGCAATACTTTCGGGCCGAGCAAGGAATGGTAAAGGCCGCCGGCACCGAGAACTGCGGAACTAATTAGATGCACAACTCCGATCGCAAAATAAGGATAGGTATCAACAATTTGACCGCCTGCTCCTACTCCCAAACCCAAACTTGCCAAATGCGGCAGCAAGATTAAACCTTGGTTGTACATCGGCAACTCTGGGTTAAAGTTTGAAAGTTCAAACAGAGTCATTGCCCCGGCCCAGAGTACGATCAAACCGGCGTGAGCGACGTGAGCTCCCAAAATTCGTCCTGAAAGGTTAGTGAAGCGGGCGTTACCTGCCCACCAGCCGTACTCGTTTTCTGAGTTTTCCGGCTCTGGAATTAAATTCTGATCTGCTATTGCTTGCATTTTCGCTTTCCTCCTGATGCGGTTAACTGGCTGGACTGGCTGCAACTTTATTTCCTTCGGGCTGGATATCTTCGCGCATTGCTTGCACGACTTTGCCTTTGCGGAAATCAAATCCTGCCGATCGCAAAGCGTGCCAGAAATGCCCTTGCAGAACGAAGAAGGCGAGCCAGAAATGGGTGTTAGCCAACCAGACGCGGGAGGTCAGCATTCCTTCGCTGTGGAAGTAGGGAAACTGCTCGAAGCCAATTTTTAAAGTTGGCCCGTAGAATTCCTCTGGGTAAGCAATGGTGTTGACTGAAACAAAGTAGGCTGCGATGAAACCCATTAAGGCTAAGGCACTGAGACTGTAGGAGAGGTAAGCTTCTCCTGACCAGATGAACAGGCGTTTTGCCCAAGCAAAAGGTTGAGTGCGAATGTGCCAGAGGCCGCCGGCAATGCAGAGGATTCCTACCCAGATATGTCCGCCGACAACATCTTCGAGATTGTCAACAGAGGCGAGCCAGTGCGTGCCACCTGCACCGAACAGGTAGCCGAAAATCACGGCGGGATTGAAAGTGGGTTCCGAAATTACCCGCACTTGCCCGATCGTGGTATCATATAAACCACCGAAATACATAGCTTTGGCCACCAACAAGAAGGCACCGACACCAAGCAAAACTAGGTGGATGCCCAAGATGGTGGTCATTTTATCTGCGTCTTCCCATCTGTAGCCGAAGAAAGGAGTTTTTTCTTCGAGGGTGGCGGGCCCTTTGAGGGAATGAAAGATGCCGCCGAAGCCGAGAAAGGCTGAGCTAATTAGGTGAATTACACCAATCTGAAAGTACGGATAAGTATCGACAATTTTGCCTCCGGCACCAACTCCAAAGCCGAGTCGGGCTAGGTTTGGCAACAGGATTAAGCCTTGTTCGTACATGGGAAATTCTGGGTTGAAACGGGAAAGCTCAAATAGGGTATAAGCTCCCGCCCAGAGGACGATGAGGCCGGCTTGGGCGACGTGGGCGCCTAGCAAACGACCGGAAAGGTTGATTAAGCGGGCGTTGCCGGCCCACCAGGGAAAGGTTTCTCCTTCGGCTGGGAAGGATTTTTTTGCCATGCTTGTCACGGGGCGATTTACCTCTTGTGAAAGATGTCAGTTGAGTTTTAAGCGCTTGCGGCTTATTGATATAGATAATCAACAATTTTAGAAGTTTCGTCAAGGGCTTTTTGATAAAGTTTTTCACTTATTTTAGTTAAGATATGTAACATAACGGTGTAAAATATCCTCAAATCAAGCCTGTAACTGGTTTCTAGGCTCGATGGCAAGTTTGCCCGTGATTGGCAAAAATAAAGATTAGATCGAATTTGAAGATTTTATTGACAAATAGTCTTACTAAGCCTATTGTTGTTTAAATAGCTATCTCATCCTCTCGGAAAAGACAAGGTGGCAGAACAAATCCGGTACTTTCTTCTGGGTAAGCTTCGATCGAAGTGCGACTAAAAGACGGTGCGGGATTGTTTTTTCTCAAGTAAGAGAATTAATACCAGCTAATGGCTATTTCTTGGCATATTCATCTCAAACTCCAAACCACAAAGCCTGAGAGCATTTGCTCTCAGGCTTTTCTATCGAAATTTTTAACTGCTTGTGGAATCTGGCGCGCCCGTTCAAGCAGAGGATTTGCTTTCCTCGGCGACTTGCTCGTTGCTGGGCAATTCGAGGCAGTAACCGGCCCCGTATACGGTTTTGATGTACCGAGGATGGCGGGGATCGGGTTCCATCTTGGTTCTCAGGTGTCTGATGTGTACGCGAATTGTTTCGATGTCGTCGTCTGGGTCGTAGCCCCAGACTTCTTTGAGGATTTCGCTGGGAGAGACTGTTTGACCGTGGCGCTGCAGCAAGCAGTGCAGCAACTCGAACTCTAGGTGAGTCAGTTTGACGGTATTAACGTACCAAACAGCTTCAAACCTTTCGGGGACGAGGGTCAGCGGGCCGTAATTCAGGATTTCCGAGTGTTTGGCTGCTTGGGGGATGCGGTCTGTGCGCCTCAGCAGGGCTCGCACTCGCGCTAGCATTTCTTCTAGTTCAAAGGGTTTGGTCAGGTAGTCGTCGGCGCCGGAGTTGAAGCCTTCTACTTTGTCTTGAGTTTGGCTTAAGGCTGTCAACATCAAGACGGGTATGTCTGATGTGCGATCGTCCCTCCGCAGACGCTGACATACTGTGAATCCGTCTACTCTAGGCAACATCAGGTCTAGGACGATCAGATCCGGCAGCAGTTGTATTGCCAGTGCCTGACCTTTGATGCCGTCTTCTGCCTGGGTGACTTCGTAGCCAGCCATTTCTAGGTTGACGGCTACCAGTTCGGCGATCGCCGCGTCATCATCAATAACAAGTATCCGAGGCATCATCATTTATCTCACCGCTAACCAGATGGCTGAGACTACAGCATTCTGGGGGTTCCAGCTAACTTTAACGAACAATGTTTTAATTTTAAGCTTCATTAAGAGCTTTGCGAATTCTGTAAATATTCTTGTACTAATTATAAGCCCTATGGAGCAACTATCAAAAAAATGTTCGCCAAAAATCTTTCTGAGGGCAGATTTTTTACTGGCCGACAGGTTAAATTTTGGTCGGATGCGGGCGGGTTTTGCGGGGAGTTAGCTGCGATTTGATGTGAGATTTAAGATTTCAGAGGCGATTCTGGCTTGACTGGCCGATCGATGTAACTGTATTTACAACTGTCGAAATGGGAAATGCCAATATTTTTGGTAGGAATTTGCCCTAAAGTTGAGCGGTTGAGCCTAGAAATTGATAGTGGCGGATATCTGGCGGTGCAATTCCTCAACCTTCTAATTGCTGCTGGGCGGCTTGAATGTGAGTTGAAGCGAGATGTATTGAGAATAAAACATTGCTTTCCCACTTTTGGATGCAGGTAAAATCGATGTCGGTTTGCTGTCGCATTTGTCGATCGACCTGTTTTGCGATCGAGCTTGTTTTGCCTCTATGATATTAAAAAATAGTCTGAGCTTTTGAGTTTAAGGTTTCCCACGATCGATCGCCCAAAAACTCTAAATTTTGTTAAATTTGTTAAGTTGAGTTAAAAAAATTCTTTTTTTTTTGATGCCTAGGGCTTGCTTTTGAGGGCTATTGACGGTATAATCTAATAATGGAACTACGACTATTTGTACCAAAAAAACTCACTATTTCCATTATTAAATGGTATCATACAAAAGTCAAAAAATCAACCCCCAAACCTGAAAAAAATGGGCGTTTTTTTAATCTTCTGAATAAATAAAATTTTGTTGAAGCTGCGACACAACCGAGAAAAACTGCTAGCAAAGCTAGTGAGGCGGAGCGGGTTGAGTATTGTTGGTGGGAAGAGTAGGCTTAGAGTCTAATTTTTGGAAGTAAAGACTGCCGATGGTGGCTAAAAATATTGTATAACCAATAGCTTGCAAAAGATAGATTCGATCTCTGTATCCAAAGAGTGCTTTGAGAATAACTCCGGGAAACTGCCGATCGGGCAAAACTCCTGCGGCATTCCACACCATCGGGCCTAAAATACAAGAGTGCAGTGCTGCAGTACGATCGTAAAACACACAAATTGCTGCATACTTGCTATCCATCTGCGACAAAATAGCAGCAGCTTGGTCAAAATGCTTGAGTGCAGATGCCGCCAAACCCGCGACAATTAACAGCAACAAAATCCCCATAAACTTGAAAAACAGGCGGATATCAATTTTGACTCCCCACTTGAACAACAGCGCTCCAATGATTGTCGCCCCAGTCAAACCGCCCAAAGCGCCTAAAGCCGGACTCAAACCCTGTTGAAATTGAGCGCTAACAAACAAAACTGTTTCAAAACCTTCGCGCAGTACCGCAATAAAAATTAAACCAAATACGCCCCAGCCCGCCTGAGTATTTTCTCTTAAAGCTGCTGTAACTGCTCCTTCAACTTCAGTTTTGAGAAACCGCGCTTGCTGAGTCATCCAAATTAGCATCCAGCTTAGCATGGCGATCGCCACAACTCCCAAGACACCTTCTAATAGCTGTTTGATTACCGGTGCGTAAGGCTGATTAGATGTTGATAGGGCCGCGAGTAACCCATTGAATAAAACACCAACCAAACCGCTAGCAGCAATGCCGGCTGCTACACCTGCATAAACCCAGGAATTGAGGTTACTTTGCTCGGCTTTTTTCAAACAAGCGAGAACAATTCCCACGACTAAGGCTGCTTCCACCCCTTCGCGCAGGGTAATTACAAAAGTCGGTACAGCTTCGCTAAAAATCAGTTCCATAAAGTTCGTAGTGAGGACTGAAGTCCTCCATAAATTTTTTAGTGAGGACTTCATTCCTCTCTTGCGATACTTTTAGTTAATAAGGACTCAAGTCCTTAGTACAAACTAATTAGATCCCTAACTAAGGACTGCGGGTTATTAATTGCCTAACTAAAATCTCTAAGCATCTTTTTCAGTTCTACTTGATGCAGTTCTTCTTGACCGATCATGGTGCGGGCGTATTCTTCCAGATAAATGCTGCAATCTGTCACTACTTCCAGTAAAGATTTATACTTTTTGAGGGCTTTCTTTTCGTGATTTAAACTTTCTTCCAACAAGTCTTTTACCGAATGTTTGTATGTTTCTTCGATATTCGCAATTTTTTGGGTTGGATGTCCTTCTAAACCAGTAAGAATTTCTCCGGCTTGTTGCGCGTGGAGCAGGGATTCAGTTGCTTGTGCTTGAAAAAATTGCACGATGGGGATGCGGTTTGGGCCTGTCACCATCAGTGCATAGTGGGTGTAGCGCACAACCCCTGCTAGTTCCCATTCCATGATGGTGGCTAGCAGTTCTTGGGTTTTTTTATCGTCAAGTTCTTTCATTTGTTGTGTTTTATTTAGAATGCAATGAATGACAATATTTAGGATATCATGTTTCTTGATTGAATGGATTTTTGGCAAAAAGTGTTTTTTTTAAAGGCCTAAAGTGGTAAGGTGCGATCGATCGCGCCTTACCGCTTTAGGTATTTGACTTTTGTCCTAATTTCAAGAAAAAGTTTCCCAGCAAGGCGCGCGCCGCGCAGCTTACCGGACAGTTTTTTGTCTCAGTTAGGGGTTGACTTCCAAGACTCCATTAGGAGCAAACACTACGGTAAATTGGGCTGCGGGTACTGCACCGCTGTTACTCTGAGTTTGGGAAGTCTGCTGCAAAGAAGATAGGGGAGTTTCTTGGGTGAAATCTTTGGCTGGTTGATTGAGCGGCTCGAAATTTGCGATCGCCCCATCAAGACTCGCAGTCACGCGATACACTAGATTTTGCGTGAAGGTAGGCTTAGTTTGCCAATCTCGATCGATGCGATCGTACAGTTTCAGACTTAACTCCTGTAGCTGGGCGCGATCGGTAATTTCTACTGTCTGATTAGTCCCATTCACCGCCTGAGCTTCTGGCTGGCCTGCTGATACAGGTACAGCTTGCACAGTCTTATCTGTACCGCTCTGGTAATAGCTGTTTAAGTAGACTGATTAGTAAAAGGCACAACATCAGGAGACTTTTCAGGCAACTTTTTTTGGCTGTCAGCAACTACCGCCAGCAGCGCACCGCTACTGGTAATAGCTGGTTGGGCGGGCCGATCAAAACTCCGAACATCTGCCGCAGTACCATCAAGATTTTTCAACTCTGGTGTCCAAGATTTGACGTAAATACCGCGAAACTTTTCTTTTTGCGCTACGCGAAACATCGCTATGGGATAAGTCACACAAAAAAGAGTGAAAACTCCCACACAAGCCCAAACTATTTTGTGCATCTCCCTGGCTGGGAGCGGCTTATTTTTTGTTTGGGCGTTGCTGATTTACGGTATGAAAGGCTAAATATGCAAGTCATAGAAACCAGAATCCACAAAACTTCTGAATTTTCAACTTATTTTTTTCATACCCTGATTAAGCAACGCCTGTTGGGAAAATTACTTGACAATAATTGCATTAGTTTTTTGAATATCTTGAGAATGCCCGCAGTGTGGACTGAGCCGTGAAGCGTAGCTATCCCGTAGGGAATCGCACGTTGGCGCGATCGACTGCAGCCAAAATATTACTGACTATATTAAGTAGCAATAATTCGGGCTTTTTCATTTTTCCAACACCCACTAATTGCGATTTGACTAGCTTTCGGGCAATTTTACTGCGGCTTCGGTCAAAAAGTTAATGCAATTAATTCTCAAAAATCGAGAATAAAACCAATTGAGAATTTTCAGTTAATTCTTTATATTTTTTTAATCTTTTGCTTGACCAACCCAAAAACGGATGTTAAATCGGGCAAGAAATATTAATAATTTTTATCAAAAAGCTGGCAGGTGCGGGCTGTAGGTCTAAAATTCGATTAATTGTTAAGAATTACTTAATCTCCGATCGCCCAGGAGTGAAAATTATGGCGGTTTGTTGCCTGCATCCTTGTAACAGAAGCCATCGCCCGCCACGAATTGCCCCCTAAAGAAGAGCATCACAGCCCCGCACCAATCCCCCCATAGGGCATAGTAAAGTTTTGTAAAAAATAGTTGACTAAAGGGTTGGGAGTTCTCTTGTTTGGGATACATCGATGCACATACCTGATGGTTTTCTTTCACCGCCCGTAGCCATTGTCACCGGCGTAGCAAGTGCAGCAGTAATTGCAGTTGCCCTAAGTCGAACCCGCACCAGTCTGGGATCGCGGCAAGCCCCAATCATGGGATTAACTACAGCTTTCGTGTTTGCAGCCCAGATGATCAACTTTCCCGTAGCCGGTGGCACCAGCGGGCACTTGTTGGGAGGGGCGCTGGCATCCGTGGTTTTGGGGAGTCCTTGGGCGGCAACTTTGGCGATGAGCACGGTTTTTATCATTCAAAGCGTCTTGTTTGCCGACGGGGGCATCACCGCCCTGGGTGCGAATATTTTTAACATGGGGCTAGTGGGCATTTGGGTTGGCTGGTGGCTGTTGCAGCCGTTGCAGCAACTCTTGGGAGGTTCCCGGAATCGTTTGCCCCTAGCCGCGGGTATTGCCGCCGCCCTCAGCGTCGTTGCTGCTTCTATTTGTGTGGCGATCGAACTAGCAATTTCTGGTACAGTACCGCTGAATATCGCATTACCCGCAATGGTAGGCGTACATATTTTAATTGGCATTGGCGAAGGGATAATTACAGGCGGAGTTTTAACTTATCTCATCAAAGTTCGGCCGGATTTATTACCGGGAGAACAGCCACAATTGCAGAAATGGGTAGCGCCAGTAGTAGGGGTTTTATTAATTTCGGGCTTGCTTTCGCTTTTCGCTTCAAGTTGGCCCGATGGGTTAGAGGCTGTAGCCGAAAAATATGGCTTTAAAGATAAAGAAGCTGTGGCGATCGAAAATCCTACTCCTTTAGCAGATTACACAGTTAAAGGATTAGAAGAACAGCCTATCGGTACTAGCATTGCTGGAGTTGTGGGATCTGCCATCTGCTTCGGTGCAGCCTTTGGTATTGCTCAATTAGTCAAACCGAAAGATGCTTAAACTCTCGATACCTTTTCGATTGCGGTTATCTCTGATAATTGTAGTCGGCATTGGTTTTATGAAGACTGGCGCTTGGCTGTGGCTGGGGATTTATGGGGCGATCGCACTTTTTTGGTCGTTGTGGCTGAGATCACCGCTGCGAACCCTATTACAACTGTTAGGAGCAGAATTAATTTTTCTGTCATTGTTAGTATTGCCACAAGGTTGGGAACGTGCCAGTTTTCTGTTGCTGCGTTCCCTAATTTGCCTGCTAATTATGAACAGTTTTCTGCTAACTTTGCCGCCCCATAGTTTCGGAATCGCCCTCAAAGGATTGCCCCTACCAGCAGGTTTGCAAGAGATAGTTCTGTTAGCAGGACAATACTTAGAAATCTTGCTGTCCGAAGTCAACCGCATGAAAAGATCCGCGCAACTCCGAGGCTTATCCGGTACGGCAGGATGGTTGCGCTACGCCAGTGCTTCCATGATCGGAGCGCTTTATTTGCGAAGTCTCGATCGCGCAGAAAGAGTACACGCAGCCATGCTAATTCGCGGGTATCAAGGAAGTTTGCCCACCGACTCAAAATCAACACCAAAACAGCGACTGTGGCTGACACTCGCGATTTTAACCGCAGCGGGATTAACAATAGCTTCTTACGGTAATTGGTAATGAGTCATTAGTCATTAGTCATTAGTCATTAGTTGTTGTTGATTTAAATGTTTTTTTACTCTCCCCTCTCTGCGTTCTCTGCGCCCTCTGCGGTTAAAAACTCTTAATCCTAAAATCGAGGCAAATAAAAATTGACTAATCTCAAATCACCGCCAACCATTGAAGTGCAAGACCTAGTATTCAGCTATCCCCAACAAAAGCCAGTATTGCGGGGAATTTCCTTTAGTTTGCAACCAGGGGAAAGAGTAGGCTTAATGGGTTTAACAGGGGCTGGAAAAAGCACCTTACTCGAAAATTTAATCGGCTTAAAAATGCCTCAATCCGGCGAAATTAGAGTGCAGGGAACAAAGCTCGAACAGGCGACTTTATCGCAAGCGCGGAAGCAAATAGGATTTTGTTTCCAAGATGCTAACGACCAGCTATTTATGCCGACTATTTTAGAGGATGTGATGTTCGGGCCCCGCAATTATGGAGTGTCGCCTGGGGAAGCGCGCGATCGAGCTTTAGATTTATTAGACGAATTCGGTTTAGTCGAATTTTCCAACCGTTCCGCCCACGAACTTTCCGGGGGTCAAAGAAGGTTAGCAGCCTTGGCAGCAATTTTAGCATTAAAGCCTGCAATTTTAATCTTAGACGAGCCGACTAACGGACTAGACCCCTCGTGGCGCAGACGTTTGGCTAAAGTTTTGTCGCAATTGCCGATCGAGGTAATTTTAATCGCGTCCCATGATTTGAATTGGATCGGAAAAACGACTCAAAGGGCGTTAATTTTGGCGGATGGTGAGATTAAAATTGACAGAAAAACTGAAGATTTGCTAAAAGACAAATCAACTCTTGAAAGTTATAATTTGCCGCCAGATTGGTAATCGGCCATTAGTTTGTAGGGTGCTACAACCTCAGACTGTAAATTGCGAGATCGAAGGAGGCATAGTCTCCGGCTTTGCATTACCAGGCTCTTCCTGGTAACGAGCAATTGCTTAAGTGATTAAATTTTCATTTTTAATGCCAAAAATTAGGTTGTTTGATAGAGGCTTTCGTTGGGAAACTACAAATTTCTCAGGGAAATTGTTTTTTTGGGCTAGGGAGTTTTGGTTAGGAAAGAGAGTTAATCTGGAAAGAATTGCTAACTATTACTGAATTTGCAGGCAAAAATCATGAAGGTAGCTGTATTCAGCACGAAATCTTACGATCGCACTTTTTTGGAAGCAGCCAACAGCGGCCAACACGAGTTGGTGTTTTTTGAACCGCGCCTGAATCTGGAAACGAGCGTATTAACTGCGGGATTTCCGGCCGTCTGCGCCTTCGTTAACGACTGTTTGGACGCTCCAACGCTCCGGGCGATCGCCCAAAATGGCGTGCGCTTGCTGGCGCTGCGATCGGCCGGATTCAATCACGTCGATTTAGCAGCAGCCCGCGATTTAGACTTAACTCTGCTGCGAGTTCCCGCTTATTCTCCCTACGCCGTCGCCGAACACGCAGTCGCCATGATTTTGTCCCTCAACCGCAAAATCCACCGCGCCTACAACCGCGTCCGCGAAGGCAATTTCGCCCTAGACGGCTTGTTGGGTTTTGACCTCCACGGTAAAACGGTGGGAATTGTCGGTACTGGCAAAATTGGCGCGCTTACTGCCAAAATTCTGCACGGATTCGGCTGTCGCCTCCTGGGATACGATGTTGTTCACAACCCGGATTGTGTGGCCCTGGGGATGGAATATGTGGCGCTGACCCAACTGTTCGCCAACTCGGATGTTGTCAGCCTCCACTGTCCGCTGATCCCGGAAACTTACCATTTGATCGATGCAGGGGCGATCGAGCAAATGAAGCCGGGGATAATGCTGATCAATACTAGCCGCGGTCAGTTGATTGACACTAAAGCTGTCACCAAAGGGCTGAAATCTGGCAAAATTGGCTACCTCGGCCTAGATGTATACGAACAAGAGACGGATTTGTTTTTTGAGGATTTGTCGGATCTGGTGATTCAAGACGACGTATTTCAGCGCTTGCTGACTTTCCCCAACGTCCTGATTACCGGACATCAAGCTTTTTTCACTCAGGAGGCTTTGCAAAATATCGCCGAAACCACGATCGGCAATATCACCGATTTTGAACAAGGGCGTACTTCTCCCAATCAAATCGACCTCAGTGAATTAAAAAAATGAGTCAAAAGAGCGATTTTGCAACGACGGCAATTGTTTAAAATCAATTGATATGTTTGTTTTGCTTGCAATTTGTGAAAGTCTGGCTTAATCTCATCAATTAGTCCCGGCTGCCAGAATGCTGTGCTAAATGCCGGATAATTATACTGGCAGCAACTCAAAGCCTGCAATTTTACTTGACACCGGAGGAAGTATCAAATGACACAAGCTAACTTTTCTGACGACACACAAACGATGACTGAAGTCGTCACAGTAGACCTGGTGGCTGACCAACCCGGGGTCATCACTACAGTGACAACTACAGAAACACCGACAAGCCAGTTCCAAGATATTAAAGACCAAGTTCTCACAATTTTGTCGGAACTTCCAGTTTATCTCTCCAATTTTTTTACTGAATACCAAAAGCCTCTGATCACAGTGGGTTTAATCCTGGCAGGCGGTGTTAGTCTTAAGGTAATGCTGGGAGTTTTAGCGGCTCTTAATGATGTCCCTTTGGTAGCTCCAGTTTTTGAGTTAATTGGCATGGGATATACGGGTTGGTTTGTTTACCGCTATCTCCTCAAGGCTTCTACTCGTCAAGAGTTATTAACGGAAGTTGATTCTTTTAAAGAACAAGTTGTAGGCAAAGATTCTTAGAGGAAGTCATTAGTCATTAGTCATTAGTCATTAGTGATTAGTGATTAGTCATTAGTAATACCAAATTCGGGTTTGGGATACCTACCCTTTATCAACCAGTCGGCGCAGGCCGACATCGTTTGTGTAGAAGCAGTTTCAACCGCCGAATCATCCAGGAGTACGTTACCCGAATTTGGTATCAGTGGTTATTGGTCATCAGTTATGGGTGATTGGTTATTGGTTATTGGTCATCAGTTATGGGTGATTAGTTATTGGTTATTGGTTAGCAGTTAATGGTTATTTTTGAGGCTAGACCAATAACCGATAACAAGTAACCGATAACAAATAACAAATAACAAATAACAAATAACCAATCCCTCCGCTTCGCGCTCGCCCAATTCCCAATCCCTCCGCTTCGCGCTCGCCCAATTCCTAATCTTAATTTGGATGGCAAACTTGTTGCAAAGTGGCGGTAAAATCGGGGTAGGAAATGGCAGCAGCTTCGGCCCGCTGAATGTTGGTAACACCTTTGGCATTCAGGGCTGCGATCGCCAAACTCATCGCTATTCTGTGGTCGGTGTAGCTGTCAACATCCGCGCCAGTTAAAGGAGTTCCGCCGGTAATTTCTAAGCCGTCGGGTAACTCAGTAATTTGGGCTCCCATGCGGTTGAGTTCCACAGCAGTCACGGCCAGCCGATCGCTCTCTTTGACTCGCAACTCTGCCGCATCTCGAATTATTGTAGTACCGGACGCAAAAGCTGCCGCAACTGCCAAAATGGGGATTTCGTCAATCAATCGGGGAATTAAGTCGCCAGCAATGGTGCATCCCCGTAACTTACTGGAATAGCGAACCAAAATATCCGCTACAGGTTCGCCAGCCGCCTCTCGCTGATTTTGCAGTTCAATGTCAGCGCCCATCATCTCCAAAGCTTCCAAAATACCCGTGCGAGTTGGGTTGACTCCGACATTTTCGACTACGAGCTCGGAACCTGGGACGATCGCCCCAGCCACCAGCCAAAATGCCGCCGAACTAATATCTCCCGGTACAATCACATTCTGCCCTTGTAGTTGCGCGGGCCCAGTGACTGTAACGCTGCAAGTTTCTGGATCGACGCTCAATTTTGCTCCGAAGGCCCGCAGCATCCGCTCGCTGTGATCCCGCGAGAGAGCGGGTTCTGTGACTGTAGTTTCTCCCTCAGCCATCAAACCGGCCAGCAAAATGCAGGATTTAACTTGAGCTGAGGCGATCGGCGAATGGTAGTGAATCCCTTTTAACCGCTGTCCGAGTATCGCTAAGGGAGCTAAAGAACTGCTTTTTCTACCCCAAATTTGCGCTCCCATTTGTTGCAGCGGTTTAATGACGCGCGACATGGGGCGCGATCGCAAAGAACTGTCACCAGTTACCGCAAAAAAACGCCCTGGGTGAGACGCTAAAATTCCCAACATCAACCGCATCGTCGTGCCGGAATTACCCGCGTCCAAGACTTCGAGAGGCTCCTTTAACTCGCCAATTCCGACACCACGGACGCTCACCCGTTTTGCGTTAAGTTCCGAAACCGAGGCTCCCAACAGCGAGAAACATTTAGCAGTGCTGCGGGGGTCTTCTCCTAGCAGCAGTCCCTCAATAGTCGTTTCACCGCTGGCGATCGCGCCCAACATCAAAGCTCTGTGAGAAATCGACTTATCCCCTGGCACTCGAATCCGACCTCGCAGCGATAAGCCCGAAGCAGGTTTTTGAATGCTTAAAGTTTGACTTTCGCCTAGAAGCGAAGTAGTTATAATATCAGCTTGCATTGAGATAAACTAGGATGGGACAGCGTTAGCTATCCTACCCTTTTCTCAGTCCTAAGTCATACCATTTTAGATTTTAGATTCTTCGACTTCGCGAGCCAACAAGTTTTAGATTTTAGAATGGGGAATGATATACCGCATAGGGCTTTGGAACAGGGGCTACCCAATTTCATTATTTTGTGAAACTGGTATCAGTCACGGGGGACAGCAGATGCAACTGTACAGATTTTATCTTGATTTTACAAAAACCATCCGTATATTTGCTCATATTTCACTTGTTGCACTCAGTTATTGAACAGATGATTGAATTTTGACTGAACAATTTTAGATTTTCGATTGCTAGTTGTAGATTTTTGATTGTTTTAAGCAAAATCTCCGGAATTTGGAATCCAACCAATCTAAACTCTAAAGTATAAAATTTCAAACTTGTACGCTCGCAACTTGTGAGCCAGCGTCTTAACCCCTCAAGTCGAAGGGAGCCGAAGCAAGCCGAAGTATCTCAAACCACCCGATCCACAATAACTCCTACACTTTTATTTATGCTGACGCATCACCGCAAGCCTGTAAGTTTATCGCTGGTATCCACAGATTTACCTTTGTGGTCATTCGTTGAAACCGCTGGTACGCTTTATCAAAAAGACAGCGATCGCTTTCACTTGTTGCTACACGAACCGGCAATAGTCGATCGCCAATTTTCCAACGAACCTGGCGAGGAAGTTGCTATCTTACCAACAAGCACAAAACCCCGGTTGCTGTGGCTAGAAGTTTCGCCCTATCGGGTCATTATGACCATGCAAGGAAACGGCAAATACAGTTACCGCCACTGCTGGGAACGGGGAATGTACGGGCTTAGCCGTTACTGGCTTCAGGGCGAATCGCTGGCGACTCCCGAACAGTTGCGCCTCCGCAACTTCACTCGCAACTTGACGCTGACAGGAAAGCCGGAACCGGGACACTTGCGGTTAGAATATGAGTTGTGGTCGGAAAAAGTACAACTCGGTCGCTATATTTTGAATCTAGAAATTCATAATTAAATTTGGTAATTGGAAATGGGTGATTGGGAATGGGTAATTGGCAATTAGTAGATACTAGATGAAGGCGAGGCTTTGCTCAAACTCAAAACTCACGCACTCAAAACTCAAAACTCTTAGCCTTTACCGATCACTCTTGCAATATTTAATCAGTTTCTCAGTCAAAGCGTCTAGATTTTCCGCTGCTTGATTCGCCTGCTGTCCGTATCGGAGAATATTTGCGCTAGCTGTTTTGATTTGCTCTCGACCTTTTATACTGGTAGAAGCCTGATTTGCAGTCTCAAGAGCTTTGGCTATGTCGCCTAGTGCTTGACCCATTTCCCGGAAGGATTTAACCGATGGGCCTTGAATCTCTTTGAGGGTGGGATCTGTGACTTCCAAAGCCTCAAGTTGTTTCGCTGTCTGGTTCAAATCTTTAGCTAAGTTCTTGCTAGTTACAGCATCGTAGCTGCCTTTCTTAAGATCGATGAGAGTCTTGCCTTTGGTGACAAGTTCTGTAAACTTAGTACACTGGACAGTTCGGTTCTCGCCGCAACTAACAGTCAGGGTACAGCAAGCAACAACTAGGCACAGGATGGCAATCTGTTTGCGAAAAAAGTACATGAATCCTCGGTTATAAAAAAAGTAGATTCTGGGATTTTATAGTATAGTGGAGAGTTTCGATTTTGGATACTTCGATTTTCTTCGACTTCGCCATAGGCTAAGTCGTCGTAGAAGTTTGAGATAGAAAAATTGACTCAGCTAGATTAATCAAAAAAGTTGGAAATTGGGTCTAAAATTAGGATTGTTCACTTAGGAGTGTGGGGGTTTTATCCGTTTTTAGGCAGATAGCGATTAGCGGATTTAGACAGCGATATATCTAGTGTCGAAAAACCAGACGGCTTTCAGACAAACACGGCGTTAGCGAAAGTACATACCTGTTCAGGAACTATGGTCAAAAACAGCAATAACCTACAGAAGGGCAGCATTTGGGGATATCTTACCCTACTTTTGCCTATTTGCTTGACGGCGGTTGCCAGTTTCGAGTCGGGAACGATGTTTTGGGCGATCGCCACCACAGCCGGAATTGCTTGGGCTTACAAGTTTTACCAGCAGCAGCAAAAACATAAACTCGCTCATTTAGATTCGATTTTCTACAAGTTGATCAAGGAAAATCAAGGGCGAGTTACGGCTTTGGATTTGGCGATGAATGCGAAACTCCCAGGATCAAAGGTTCAAGAATATCTTGACAAACGGGCCTATGAGTTTGCCGCCGATTTTGAAGTGACGGAACAAGGAGGAATTTTGTATTATTTTCAAATAGCTCCAAATGTCAATCAAAGCGCCACACCTAACGCGGCAATAGCTGTTAAAGAGCATCCCACAAATGGGGAACAAGCACAAGAAAAAAAACCTAATTTATTTCCGATAGCTCAAACCAAGACTCCTCAAAAGCCGAAAATCTCTTTTACCCAGACGGAACTTTCCCGTCGCTTCAAAGTTCACGCCACTACGATCGGCAAATGGAAAGTTAAACCGGAGTTTGCTGAGTGGAGCCGCGAAAAAGACCCGGAGAACCTCGCCTGGGAATATTCTACAGCCAACAAACGATTTTATCCCAAAGATTGAGAAGAAGTTGTTAGTTGTTAGTTATTGGTTATTGGTTATTGGTTATTGGTTATTGGTTATTGGTTGTTGGTTGTTAGTTGGTAGGGGCGGTGGATGGTGCGTGCCCGCCCTCAGTTGTTAGTTGGTAGGGGCGGTGGATGGTGCGTGCCCGCCCTCAGTTGTTGGTTGTTGGTTGTTAGTTGTTAGTTGTTGGTTGTTAGTGCTGTCCCCCCCCGAACTTTCCATCCAACGTCATCAGGAAGAAGGAAGAAGGAAGAATATACCAAGAAAGCCGGTTTACACGACGTTCTGCGGTTGGTAACGAAGAATTTTGGAATCAACCGGGTTTCTGAGACTTGAGCGCGTCCTGGAAAGATTATGCTGGCTGTTGACCGATCGACCTCTTTGAGTTATTTTTAGTAAAATCGTGTTTTGTTGAGTTTGCCCGATCGACATCGGTAAATTCGATCGCCATAACAGCTTGTTTTTTTACCCTATGTCCAAACCAACCTTGCGAGTAGTCGCCCGTCTCACAGCCTTTCCCGACAAAGTAGCAGAACTTAAATCTCTGCTGCTGAGCATTATCGAGCCAACTCGCCAAGAACAAGGCTGCATCAAATACGAATTATTGCAAAATCAAGCCGATCCTACAGATTTCACCTTTGTTGAAGAGTGGGAAAGTGCAGCTTTGCTAGAACAACATCTCGCTTCAAATCACCTTCAAACCGCCGTGCAGAAATTAGAAGGTTTGGCGGTTGCACCTCCCGATATTCGCCGCTATGAATTACTAGCTTAATCGGCTTTTTATAGCAATTTTATTAATGTTTTTGAATTAGCTTGTACCCCCTAGCACCCCTTAGTAATGGGGGGACAAGAATTCAGTTGAAATGGAAGCGCCGCTAAAAAAATATGACAGTAGCAACAATAAAACAGTTATTCATTTACCCCATTAAAGGGCTGACACCACAAGAAATGTCGGGGTTTGCTTTAACAGCAGGACATGGCATTAAGGGCGATCGCGCTTTTGCTCTAATGTTTGCCGACAATCCTGAATTGGCACAAATGCCCGCCGAAAACGCGCCTTGGAAGAGCAAAAAATCTTTTGCAGTTCAAAACGATTGGCCGTATTTAGCAGCTTTAGAATGCCATTATGAACCGGAAACGACCGTTTTAACAGTCAAAGGTCAAGGAGTTTCACTATTGTCAGCAGCGACGAACACAGCAGCGGGGCGCGATCGCATCAGCAGCTTTTTTAGCGAATATCTGGCGGAAATGCAGCCCACAAAAGAAGCGAGACACCCGGAGTTTGCACCTTTGCGCTTAGTCGGCGACAGCAGCGGCTTAACTCGTTATCCAGATCGAGAACCGGTACACATTTCTCTCCTCGCCCAAGCCACCCTAGACGAATTAACCGAAAAGGCCAACCAACAGATAGACGTGCGCCGATTTCGCCCGAACATTGTGCTAGAAGGTATGGAAGCGTGGTCGGAATTTGAGTTAATCGGAAAACAATTTCAATTAGGCACGGCGCGCATAGAAGTTACAGCACGAATCGGTCGCTGTGTCAACATAGAAGTAAATCCAGAAACGGGCGATCGGGATATTCCCCTACTGAGTTTACTCAAACAAGAATTCGGTCACGCACAAACCGGAGTTTTAGCCAAAATCATCAACAGCGGCACAGTTAAAATCGGCGATAGTTTAAATTTATAATTCGTTCGTAATGAGGACTAAAGTCATTCTTCGTTAGTAATGAGGACTAAAGTCCTTCTTGGATGCGGACTAAAGTCCTCACTACAAACCTCATATTATCCTTCCTCCGAAATCCTCACCTTATTACCAATCAACTTGAGAAAACTCGCCCCAAAATGTTGAATTTCCAAAAAATTAGCATAAGTAGGAGTTGACTTGTAAACCCTAAAAGTTCGCATAATTCCCAAAGTCGCCGCACTTTCCAGCGGGCCAATAAAGCTAGTATCCCTATCCAAAAAATGAGACTGCTTAGCCCAGTAAGCCATCTGTTCCGCATTCAAAAAATAGCAACCCGAATGAGGATTCAAAGCCCGTTCAAAAGAAATTGGCTGTTCCATAATTTTCCCCATTAACTGCGGCTGTTCCTCCACATTTTGAAACTTAGCAGTAACTCCTGCCGCTAAATCCCCATCAATATATGCTTTAAAAACAGCCCCTTGAGGCGATATTTCATAGCGATTAGGCTGGAGCAAATTTCCATTTCCGCCGTGATGTGTAAACCAATTTAATTTGCTAAAAAGCCAAGAATCGTGCAGAATCAAATCATCTTCTAA
This sequence comes from Microcoleus sp. S36a_B3, assembly GCF_036700745.1. Classification (NCBI taxonomy): domain Bacteria; kingdom Bacillati; phylum Cyanobacteriota; class Cyanophyceae; order Oscillatoriales; family Microcoleaceae; genus Microcoleus; species Microcoleus sp. S36a_B3. The sequence goes on from NZ_JAUBPN010000001.1 coordinate 377,240, forward strand.
GTAACAGAAATAATCGTATTTGTCAAGACACGCTCGCAAAACTGCTTGACACTCAAACCCCAAAAGTAGCGGTTCGCATTTTGTAGCGTGGTGCATAAAAGACCTAGGCTGTACCGGCAGTTGAGCCAACAAATGATAGCCTTGAGTAGTGCAAACAACAATATCAATTTCGTGTTTTTGAGCTTGATTGGCTGGAATAGTTGCACATTCCCGAATATCAATCATCGACTGAGATTGACCGTACAAAGCTTGTAGCGATGTCACGCAAGCAGTTAAAGCATTCAGTCTCGGTTGCGGGTCGTTTCGCTGGGAAGCGTGTTTCCCGTCGCCGCTGGGATTGTAAAAGTGAGCAATAGTGAAGAGAATTCGCATTGGTGTGGAGTAACAATTAAAAATTAAACAATAAAACAGAACGATCGCACAATAACTATAAATCTTACCGCACTTAGTCGCTAAACAACTCCGGCAATCTTCCTCGCAACTCAGCATTCAAACGCGGCAACTCGTCCCGCATTTGCAAGTACCAGTCTCGCCGCTGCCGGTAGTGCCCGCACAGCAAGCGGTTGTCGCGAACCCATTCGTAAGCATTCGCGGCTATTTGTTGGCGCAGAATATTATCATTAATTAGCGAATTTAGCTTGATTTCAAACTCTTTTTCATGTTTGTAAATTAACCCAGTTTTACCTTCGATAATTGAATGTTCGTAGACTGTGGGACTTGCCAAAACCGCAACTCCCCGCGCCGCACATTCAATGAATTTTAAATCTGATTTCATTTCGTTAACTGGGTTGGCAACTAGCGGCAACAAAGCTATATCGCAACTGTACATAATTTCTTGATACCGTTCGTAACTGCAAAACGGTTCAAATTCCTTTTGCTGTATTTCCAGCGCTTCAAAAAATCGGCGGTCGTGGATGACTTTAACTCGAATCCGATGTTTGTGTGCGACCAAAACTCGATTGAGCGCTGCCATAATCGGCTGCCAATCTTGTTCGCGGTTGAGCGCACCAAAAAATAGAGTTACTGTATTTTCTGTCGGGTAAATTCGCGCCGGGGGCAGATAAGCTAATTGATTGGGAAATACGGCAACATTGGGATTGTAGTGCCGCAAAATTTTTGCTAGCGGTTCTGTCGTTGTTTGAACGCAGTGACAGCCGCGATAGCTGAGGTGATTGTTGTCTGCATATTCGCGGCGGCGGATTGGATTGTCGTCAATTTCAGCTACTATTAAGTAGTCTTGTTGCAGCAGTTCTTTGAGCTTGGGAATATAGGCGGGATATTGCATAATTGTCCGCTGCCAGATGAAGATTTTTTCTTCTCCAGCTAGCGGACTAATTGATTCTACTGTTTTCACGCTGGAGACGGTGCGGACTCCGGGAATTGTGGCGCTAAATTGGTCAGGTTCCAAAACTCGCACGCGATCGCACCCTGTAGGAGCCATAATGATAGTTTGGATCAGCAGTCTGCGGGGTGATATGACCGATTTGGTCGATCGCGCGATATAATATTCAGCACCGGTTTCCGTAGCAAAATCCGTCGCTGTCAGCTCTAAAGCCTTCACCATTGGATGCAGCAATTGCTGGAAGCGGACAAAAGTTTCGGTTTTGTGTCCCTTTCCTTGCAGTTCGTAAACCTGCAATTCGGCATCAGCAAATAGTGATTTAATACTTTCTAGGGTAAACCAGTGCTGCATCTTGCTGTCGGGATTTTCCCAATTTCCCCGCAACAGATTGACAATGCGCCGCCAGTATTGAGCGTTGGGGATGGCGGCGAAAATTTGCCCGTCTTGGTTGAGCAAAGCACTGTACTGCTTGAGGACATCCCAGGGATTTTTGAGATAGGGTAGCAAGTCGCCAAAAATCAAGCAATCGACGCTTCCGGGGGCGATTTCGAGACTTTCTACGGCAAGTTCTTCAATATCGGCTACCGTCACCCAGTTTAGCCGATCGACCGCAATCTTAGCTTTTTCGCGATCGCGCTCAATGCCAATATACTGACAGTGGGGATTTATCTGCCTGTATTCTTCACCACTCGAACCCGTACCGCAGCCAATTTCGACTACGACATTAGCATCCGGCGGTAGCAGTTTCAAAAGGTCGTGGTTGACGCGATCGATCACTTTGTCTAAAATTCCTAATTAGTTTATTGTAAAATCAAACAGAGCAACCCATGCGACAGAAAACCAGCCGAAAGTTAGCATAGCGATGCCAGTATACAATAGCGATCGGCACATTTGTCAAGAACAAAATTTTCAGAGACCAACTCATTCTCTTGCTCTTCCCTCCCTTCTCTTCCTCAGCGTACTCTGCGCCCTCTGCGGTTCAATTAAATCCTGTTCCCCATCCAGCAAAGATTGCTACATCTTAGCAAACATTGAGAACACGATAATTTATTCTCAACTCCTACCCTCCTCAACCGCCATTGAGAATATCAATTAATTCAGCTTTTTAATCAAAAAAAATAACACCACACTTAGCTCAATACATTTAAAACTATGAATCAAAATTTAGGAATCAACATCGCCGGTTACATCAACGGCGAATTTGGAGTCGGAGAAGGTGTCCGAGCAAACATCCGAGCAACAGAAGCAGCCAAAATCCCCTTTAAAATAAACAATTTTTCCCGCAGTCCCCACCGCCAACAAGACAACACCTATCAAAATTTTAGCTCTGACAATCCGCACCCAGTCAACTTAATTCAAGTCAACGCCGACGAAGTGGCAACCTTTATCAAACATAGAGGTTCAAGTTATTTTCAAAACAAATATAACATCGGATTTTGGGCATGGGAAATACCCGCATTCCCCCCCCAATGGCAACCAGCATTTAATCACTTTCACGAAATTTGGACTTACAGCAATTATTGTGCCGAAACAATTGCCCAAGTTTCACCAATTCCCGTCATCAAAATCATGCCCAGCATTGCTCTGCCCGCACCTTCAGTCAGCAGAAAAGAGCTAGGCTTGCCTAAAAATAAATTTATTTTCCTGTTTATATTCGACTTTTGCAGCCGCATCGAACGCAAAAATCCTTTAGCTACAATTCAAGCCTTCAAACAAGCTTTCGGCGAAGATGACCGCCTATTGTTAATTATCAAATCTTCCAATTCACATCAATTTCCCGAAGCTAAAACCGCCTTAAACTTAGCCATAGCCAACAATTCAAACATCAAACATCTAGACGGGTATTTGTCCAAAGATCAAATTAACGGCTTGCTCTACAATTGCGACTGCTACGTATCGCTGCACCGCTGCGAAGGATTCGGCTTAACAATGGCTGAGGCGATGTTTTATGGCAAACCTGTAATTGCCACCGACTATTCATCAAATACAGAATTTATGAATGTCGGTAACAGCTTTTTAGTCAAGTATAAATTAATCCCGATTGAGCAAGATTGCGGGCCTTACAAAAAAGGCAATGTTTGGGCCCAACCGGATGTCGAACACGCGGCTGATTTAATGCGGAAAGTTTTCAATAATTACCAAAAAGCTCAAGAAATTGGAGCGGTAGCTGCTGAGGAAATTCAGACTTTACTCAACCCGCAAGTTACGGGTAGTAAAATTAGAAAACGTCTCGAATATATTGCCGAGATTACTGATAACTTTCAAAACTTGCCTCTGTCAGCAACAGCCAAAGCAGAGTCTGCAAAAATTAAGGCTGACTTGCAATCATCACATCCCAAAACTCAATCAAAAGCCCAACTGCAAAACTGGCAGCCTTTGGTGAGTATTTGCATTCCGACGTACAACGGAGAAGCGTTTATTGAGGAAACAATCAAAAGTGCTTTGGCTCAGACATATCCCAACATAGAACTGATTGTATCCGATGACGGTTCCACAGACCGCACAATTGCGATCGCCCAATCCTTCCAATCCCAGACATCCGCCGACTTCCGCATCATCCTGCACCGCAACTACGGCTTATCACAAAACTGGAACTTCTGCATATCCCAAGCCAAAGGTGAATACATTAAATTTCTGTTTCAAGACGACTTGCTAGCACCAGAATGTATCGAAAAAATGGTAGCCCTCGCCCAAACAAACCGAGAAATCGGTATGGTTTTCTCCCCGCGCGCTATCACCATCGCCGCCGATGAATCTCACCCGATTTTGCGTAAAGCTTCCCAATCAATTAACGATTTGCACAAAAGTTGGTCGAATTTAAAACCTATTCAGCCCGGAAAAGAATTGCTAGCAGATGCTAACTGCTTGAGCAACCCCATCAACAAAATTGGCGAACCGAGTACCGTATTAATTGCCGCCAGAGTTTTTGCCGAAATAGGATTGTTTGATTCAGGATTGTCTCAGTATGTAGACTTAGATATGTGGTGGCGCATCATGGGCAATTATCACATCGGATTTGTAGACGAAAAACTGTCGTCACTCAGGATTCATCCCAACCAACAAACCTGGAAAAACTTCGCGGCTGGGGAAAATCATAAAGATGTGGTCAGATTTTACAAAAAACTGCTAAATAGTCCTGAGTACAGTTTCCTCAATCGCGAAATAAAACATACAATCCGCCAAAAGTTAGCCATAAGAACCCAGCCTAATATATCTAACTTGTCAGCGCTGGTAGCACAGTACAAAAAATTGCCATCCAACCAGTTTATTCTGGAAAAAATGCGCCAGTACCGCCAACAATTAGCGGAATATTGGCTGAATTTTCCAGTCGAAAATTTAGAAAGCGCTTACTCGCAAGCAGCAGGAAAAGCTCATAAGTTGTTAATGGATAGCCACCTGAAACATGAAATTTTAACGGAGTCAGAACAAAGTTTTGTGCAGCAGTTAGTCTCGCAACTTGCTGACGCAGGGGCAATTGCTGAGCAGATTCAATATCTCCTGGCAGCGATGCTGTACGGGGAGGCTTATCAGTTGCGACTAGAGTATAAAAATGCAGCGATTCCCCAGTGGGTTTTTGACGATTTTCTGAAATTTCTATTTCAATCTCCGACTTGTTTTCAGCAGAAGGGAGATGTTGAAAAATACTCGGAATATTTCCAGGGGTTGATAGAGTACGTCGCTGCTAATATTGCCCGTTTTCCCGATGCGGAAGTTTGGCGCTATTTGGCTGCTTATATTGCTAAGAATGTTAGTTTTAAAGTTTTGTATTTGAGCGAAGCTAATCTGCTAGATGTCTTAATTCGACGAGCTGATATTTTGGAATTTTATTTAAAAAATATTGGTTGTCAAATAGACTGGATTTTTGCTGAAAGAGCAGTTGAACGAACTAAAATTAGAGTGGGATTTTTGCTGGATCAAATTAGTGGAAACTCAGAGACTTTTGCTGCTATTCCAACGTTTGAATATTTGGATAAAACCAAGTTTGAAGTTATCGTGTATCATTTCCAGGTAGAGGATGAGCAATTGGGGAAATATTGCGAAAGTTGCGCTGACAAACTGGTGCAACTTTCGGGGGATTTGCCAGAGCAAGTACAGGAAATTCGATCGCACGATTTAGATATTCTGCTAATTTGCACTAATATCGCCGAAACTTCCCAAGCAACCGCGCTGCTGTGTTTGCACCGACTGGCGCGGGTGCAAATGGCTACCGCTGCATCAAATCCGGCCAGCACTGCAGCCCGAAATATCGATTATTTGATTGCTGGAGATTTGACATTGCCGACAGGTGCAGCAGCACAGTATCGGGAAAAATTAATTACTTTAGAAGGTTCGGGAGTTTGTTTCAGCTATCCGGTAGCATCAGCGGCTGCCACAGTTGAACCGACTCGCAGCAGTTGGGGAGCCACTGATGAATCTGTAGTGTTCATCTCCGGTGCTCCGGTTTGGACAATTATCCCAGAATTGCGATTAACTTGGGCAAAAATTATTGCTGCTGTGCCGAATTCTATTTTAGTTTTGTATCCCTTTGGTTCGGGCCGAGAAAACTACGCGGCGGTGCCTTTTTACAACCAAATTCGATCGACATTCAGGGAATTTGGTCTTGACAAACAGCGGATAGTTGTGATAAGGGCGCTAAAAAATCGCGCAGATTGCATAAAATGTCTGAAATTAGCTGATATATATTTAGAAGCCTATCCATACAGCGATGCCGGCTCCGGTTCAGAAGCGCTGTTGGTAGGGTTGCCAGTAGTGGCAAGAAAAGGGCAAAAAATTCGATCGCGCCCATCAGCAGCAGTCCTCGAAGAGCTACAACTTCCGGAACTTGTAGTAAACAGCGAGAACTCTTATATAGAGCTAAGTACAGCACTGGGAACCAACCCAAAACTGCGCCGGCACTATCGGGATCGAGTCCAGCAAACAATGGCGACAAACCCCAAAATTCTTGATAGCCTCGCTTACTCCTCCCTGATAGGCAAACTATTTGAAAGGAACCCGTAGCCCGGTAAAGCGTCAAGAAATAGACAGCAATAGCGCTAGCTTTCTTAACGCTCTGCTATCATCGGGAGATTGAGAGGTTAGTGGTTGTCGCTCTTTTCCTGCCACAGCTAAATTAAAAGGGAAAGCGCAAGTCAGTTGGAGATAAAAAAATGACAGGACTTTTTCAAATAGGCGATAAATTGCTTCAAGCTCAGGATATGCCATCGCTCCTGAAGCGGTATCAGTTGATGCCCCAATTTTTGCGGGGTGTAATCATAGACCAAGCGATCGCATCCTTTAGTTGCAGCGACGAAGAACGACAGGGAGCCGTCGAAAACTTTCTGGCACAGCACCAACTGACAGCGCCGGAAGCCCGAGAAGCTTGGCTCCGCAGCCAAAACATGACTGCAGCAGAACTTCAAGACATGGCCGTCAGACCCTTGCTGATCGAAAAATTTAAGCAAGAGACTTGGAGACCTAAAGTTGATAATTATTTTTTAACCCGCAAAGCCAGCCTAGACCACGTAGTCTATTCCCTGGTTCGCACCAAAAATCCAGCACTAGCAAACGAACTTTACTTTCGCATCCTCGAAGGCGAACAAACCTTTGCCGAAGTGGCCCGCAACTTTTCCGAAGGCCCAGAGTCCAAGTCCGACGGCGTGTTGGGCCCTGTACCCCTGAGCCAGCCACACCCGGCAATCAGCAAACTTTTGTCTGTCAGCAAGCCAAATCAACTCTGGACGCCGCGTCCTCTGGCAGAATGGATGGTAATTATTCGACTAGAACAGTTCATGCCGGCCCAGCTCGACGAATCGATGCGGCTGCGCTTGATTAACGAACTTTTTGAAAGCTGGGTCGCCGAACAGGTATCGAAGATTGGCCCGCTACAACCCCTGTCTTCGGTGTCTTCAATATCGTGACCGAAAGCAATTTTGTCTGGGGCCCCGGATTTATCCGTGGAAACTTTAAAAGCGTAGCATCATGACAAAAAGCCTCTGGATTCATCTGTGGATTCAATCTAAAATCTAAAATCTAAAATCTAAAATCTAAAATCGGATGACTTCTGCCGCTGTTTCCCTCTCCCAGATTCAGGATTTCTTAGCTAAAACACCTCCCTTTGACCGACTCTCTGAGACGGCTCTTCTAGCGTTGGTGGCTAAATGCCAACTCCTAGGCTACAGCACCGGGCAACCCCTGTTTGAACGGGAAAAAATGCCGGCTCAGGTGGCAATTATTTATCAAGGCCAGGCTCGGCTGCTGGGGTTTGACCAGCGATCGCAGCGCCACGTCAGTTTGCGCTTGGTGCAGTCACAGGAAATTATAGGTTGGGCTGGCTTACTCAGGGGAATTCCCTGCGAAACGGCGATCGCCTCTACAGATGTAATCGCGATCGTCATACCTGCTGAAGATTTCCTGAGTGTAGTGGAAAAACAACCCACATTCGGAGAAGCCTTTCGCGCTCACTCTTCCTTGAGCGAAGTATTTGAACTGTTGAGCCTGGAATTGCAGCGCCAAGCCGACGGTACTTCCAATCTCAAGGAACTCACCCTGCAAGCTTGGGAAGACGCGACAGTTGTCAACGTGCCAAAGGGCAACAAAAAAACCCAAGAGCTCGCCCAAGAGTTAGATGCCGATCGCATTTGGCTCGTCAGCAGCGGCGTCTTGGGCGATTTTCCCACCGGTAGCCGTTTCTCTGTGGAAACCGCAGCCAAATCCTTAAAAGTAGAAGGCCACGCTGGCGCGCGCTTGGTCGGCTTCCGCGAACCCCCAGAACCGCAACCAGAGTCACAAATCGAAACTTCGATACAAGACCCAGGCGTGAGGTCGCTTAGTGGTGAAAAATCGCTGGTGATTAAGCCCGCACCACCTCCTGCAGACCCGCGAGCCGAAGTACCAAAGGATACGAAATATCCGGTTTTCCGCGCCAAAGGAACCATAGATGCGCCCCTAGCTTGCTTCCAAATGTTGAGCAAGTATTTCGGCATCAAATTTCGTCGGGATATCATCCGCAAAGTTCTAGAAAATCAGTTAAAAACCGCTGGTGCGATCAACTTGCAAGCCTGCGGGGCGATCGCCCAAAGCATCGGCCTCACGCCCCAATTGGCCCAAGTTCCAGCCGAAGCCATCAACCGCATCAAAGCTCCCGTAATGATTAAATGGGAAGATAGCTTTGCCATTATTTACAGCATCACCGAGCAAGAATTGGTGATGGCAACTCCTGAAAAGGGGCTGATGCGGAAGCGGATACCTCAGTTTAAAGAAATCTGGGGAGAACTAGGAGAAGTCCTGCTGCTGCAAGCTCCCCAAGTCGAGCAAAAAGAGCAGTTCAGCTTCTGGTGGTTTGTGCCGGCGCTGATGGAACACAAAACAGTGTTTTTTGAAGTGCTGTTAGCCTCATTTTTTGTACAGTTATTCGGTTTGGCTAACCCATTAATCAGCCAAGTAATTATTGATAAAGTATTAGGTCAGCGCAGCATCGACACCCTGGATATTTTGGGGGCGTTTTTGTTAGGTGTTGCCCTGTTTGAAGGACTGCTAAATGGTTTGCGTACCTTCTTATTTATAGATACTTCCAACCGTATCGATGTCAAATTGAGTGCGGAAATTATCGACCACTTACTCCGGCTGCCCCAGAATTACTTTGACAACCGGCGCGTCGGAGATTTGGTTTACAAATTCAGCATGATGGGCCAGATTCGGGAATTCATGACGAGTACAGCTTTAACAGTTGTTCTCGATGCAGTATTCTCGGTGGTCTACGTCGCGGTGATGCTTTCCTACAGCGTGAAGCTAACCTTCGTATCTTTGGCAGTGGTACCGATACTGGCGCTGATGATTATTCTGATTAATCCGCTGGTGCTGCGCCTTATCAAACAAAGAAATATGCGTTTTGCTGACTCTCAATCTTATCTAGTAGAAGTAGTCAGCGGAATTCAAACTGTTAAAGCTCAAAATATTGAATTGAAATCTCGCTGGGAGTGGTCGAGCCGCTACGCAAAATACATTACAGCCAGTTTTAAAACAATTATCACGGGGACTACTGCAGGTACGATTAGCAGCTTTTTAAACCAGGTGGGTAACTTGGCTCAGTTGTGGGTGGGAGCTTATTTGGTACTGAGCAATGACATGACTTTGGGTCAGTTGATTGCTTTCCGAATTATTTCGGGGAACGTGACTGGTTCGCTGCTGCGTTTTGTGAGCGTTTGGCAGAGTTTCCAAGAAGTCTCGATGTCGATCGATATGCTCAAGGATATTGTCGATAAACCCACGGAAACCAGCGAGGAAGACAGGAGCAATATCCCGCTGCCTGCAATTCAAGGGGATGTTAAGTATGAGGAGGTTTCCTTCCGATTCCTAGAGAGTGGGGCTCTGCAATTGGCGAATGTGAATTTGGATTTTCCCGCTGGCAGTTTTGTGGGAATTGTGGGGGGAAGCGGTTCCGGTAAAAGTACGGCGATGAAGCTGTTGCAGCGTCTTTATGCCCCGCTTTCGGGCCGGATTTTTATTGATGGTTACGACATTGCCAAGGTGGAATTATATTCGCTCCGCAGTCAGCTTGGGGTGGTGCTGCAAGATACTTTGCTGTTTAACTGCTCGGTACAGGAAAATATTGCCCTGAGCAATCCCGATGCGAGTACCGATGAGATTGTGCGGGCGGCAAAACTAGCCGTAGCTCACGACTTTATCATGGGCTTGCCTGCTGGCTACAATACGATAGTCGGAGAGCGGGGTGCGTCGCTTTCTGGGGGTCAAAGACAGCGTTTGGCGATCGCCCGCACGATTTTGCAAAACCCGAAATTGCTGATTTTAGACGAAGCTACAAGCGCCCTCGACTATCATTCCGAACGCCAAGTTTGCAATAACTTAGCAGAAGCTTTTGCCGGCCGCACGGTGTTTTTCATTACTCACCGCCTGACTACCATCCAAAACGCCGACATAATTATTATGATGGATCAAGGCTCTGTAGTCGAGCAGGGAACTCACAAAGAATTAATGGCTCTTAGAGGACGTTACTATTGCCTCTTCCAACAACAAGAGTCATCGAATACTTGATATCTCACAACTGACAACTTACAACCGATAACGAACAATTAATAATTTGGGAAGTAACAAATGGCTATGAAATCGATCACGCTTTCTGAGCAACCAATCATTCTCGAAAAACCAGCGATTTGGTCCCACTTGTTTTTGTGGATGATCATGCTGATGACCACTTCGGGTGTAGTTTGGGCTTATTTTGCTAGCGTAGAACAAGCTGTCCCGGCTGTGGGCCAATTGGAACTAAAAGATGGTGCTAGAGAGATCCAAGCACCCGCTACAGGGGCGGTGGTGAGACTTCACGTTGAAAATGGCGATCGCGTGGAAAAAAACCAGCCTCTGCTCACTTTCAACCCCCTAGCACCCGCAGCAGATTTAACGTCGGTCCAGAAAACTAAAGAGGCCCTGGAAAAAGAAAATAAATTTTACGAAGATGTTGTTAACGGCAAAGTTCAAGGCCCGATTCCTTCTAATTTAGAATCCACAATCAAGGACAGACAGAGCCTCGTGGCACAAAATCAAGTGCTGCAAGCTCTGATTGACGAGCTGTACCTCAACAGGGGATCGAGCGGAAATTTTGATGCCAGTCAGCAAGGACTGTATGTTAATTATCGATCGGAATTTCTCTCTCGCGTAGCCGCAGCCCAAGGTCAAGTTCAGGAGTTGGACAAACAACTCAAGCAAGCTGAGAATGCTGAAAAAGCTGCCGGCGCTCAAATGACCGTCGCACAGCAACAATTGGGTTTTGCTCAGAACCAATTAAATTATTCTCAACAGCAGTTAGCTTCTTCGCAAGAGCAAGTCAAATCAGCCCTGGCTCAAAAAGATTTGGCTGACGAACAGTTAGCAAAATCCCAACAAGTCTTGAAGTCTAATCAAGCCATTCTGGGTAGACTAGGCCCGCTGGTAGAGCAAGGAGCGATCGCCGAACTGCAAAAAGAAAAGCAAGAACAAGATGTTTTCAGAGGCCAAAGCGACGTTCTTAAACAGCAAGATCAAATCAAGCAGCGCGAAGGTGAAATCAACTCCCGCAAAGGCGAAATTAACACGCGCCGAGGCGAACTCAATACCCGCCGGGGTGAAATTAACGCCCGTCAAGGTGACATCGAAAAAATTGCCGCAGAAATAGAGCGCCAGCAAGGAGAACAAGCGCGCATTCAGGAGTCTATAGCCCGCGCCGAAGAACAGTTAAAAAACACTAAGGATGCCTGGGCTAGAGAACTGTACACCAAAATTGCTGAAAACCAGAAACAAATTGCCAGCAGCGATTCTCAGCTTAGCCGCTTAAAAGTAGAAAACCTCAAAAAGCTGTCCGAGGTAAATGCTCAGCTAGAAAAAGCGCAGCAAAACCGCGATACTCAAGTGCTGAAGTCTCCAGTCTCGGGGGTAATCTTTGATTTGAAACCTTCTAAGAAGCAGGATGCGAAGTTGGATATAACGAAAGATCCGATTTGCCAATCCATCATTAACTCAGTGGTAAAACCTGGGGATCCCCGCCCGAAACGCTGCGAAGAAGCTTATTATGAAGCGCAGCAAACCGAGAAGCTGCTCAAGGTTTTGGACGACGAAAACGGTCTGGAAGCAGTTGTTTACCTGGAAAACAGCAACGTAGCTCTGGTATTGGATGCCATGAGACAGAAGCGCGAGAAATTGGAGCCGTATCACGGCAAACAATTAGATGGAGAAAAAATTGATTGCGAAAAAGGTAAAAGTTGCGTGTGTCCAGAGAAGGAAGTTAACAGAGAGAAATTGGGTCTGACGAAATACGCCTGCGTGCCTGTAGAAGTCAATGTTGAAGCTTTCCCGGCCTTGGAGTTTGGTACTGCTGAGGGTGAAGTGAAAGAGATTAGCAAGGATGCTGAGCCTCCTACCGAATTGCGGAAATACTACTCTTTCAAAACAAAAATCAAGCTCAAGAATCAAAAGTTTGTTTTGAACAAGAACAAGCCAAATCAACAGGAAGTTAACTTGCAGTCGGGAATGGCTGTAAGTTCTAATATCAACATCGGCAAGCGGACTGTTTTGCAGATGTTTATCAACCGATTTACTGGCAAACTGGATACGTTCAAGACTGTTAAGTAGCGAGCTGTTGACTGTTGACGGTTGACTGTTGACGGTTGACGGTTGACGGTTGACGGTTGACGGTTGACGGTTGACTGTTAATTGTCAGTCGAAAAGCTGATGACTGGATTTTACACTTCCGATGCTACCGGATTTGATGTTAATGAAAAAATATATTTTATTTAGTCTATACCTAATTCCTGTTGTTATATTAATCGGATTTGTAGCGCATTTTAGCATCAACGTTCCCATCGATGACGAGTGGAGATTAGCCCCCTTGTTTGAAAAAATCGCTCAGGGAAATATAACTTTTAACGATTTTTGGGCATTGCACAGCAATCACCGCATAGTGTTCCCGAAAATAATTATTTCGCTGCTGGCTTTTGCTTCTAGATGGAATATTAATTATCCGTTGTGTCTCAGTATAGGTTTGGCGGGGCTAACTTTTATCGCCACCTACAAGTTATCTTCTCTACAAGCTAAAAATGGAGATAATTTGTGGCATTTAGCTAATATTTTAACTTGTATATTGGTGTTCTCCCTGGTTCAGCACGAAAACTGGCTTTGGGGATTTCAATTAGCCTGGTTTTTGGTAAATTTGTGTTTTGTATCAGCGGTTAATGTGCTGGTTTCAAATAACAATTTTTCGCCTAAAATTAGAATATCTCTTGCTGCTATATTCTGCTTTATTGCTAGTTTTTCCCTGGCTCAAGGTTTGCTTTCTTGGTTGGTGGCAATTCCGGCTGTGATGGCTTTAGAAGGAAAAATAGTACATAAAAAAATCAAATTAATTGTATGGATGTTGCTGTTTGTGACAACTTGTGCTATTTACTCAATAGATTATCATCCGAGCCGGAAAACAAGTATTATTTCATTGTTGAATAAGCCGCTGGTGGTGATTGATTATTTTTTAAGTTTGTTGGGTTCGCCAATTGTGCGATCGCCCGGAGTTTCTGCATTGGTAGGATTGGTAATATTCACAAGTTTTATATTTTTTGTATGGCATTTTGGGAGAAAAATTACCGAGAATCGTGAGGCCTTACCTTGGCTGTCAATAGGTTCGTTTTCGGTTTTAGCGTCTTTGTTTATTACCGCTGGGAGGGCAGAATTTGGGGCGATTCAGGCGATCGAATCTTCAAGATATACGACTAATTCGATTTTGCTGTTGATTGCTCTGGTTCAGCTCGGACAATTGTTTGTCCGAGGTAATATGGCTACCATAAATCGCAACTATAAATTTATTTATAGGGGATTGGCAGGGCTGTTAATTGGGATAATTATTGTTAATTATCAACAGGCGATCGCCCAAACTAGCTCGGCACTTCTTTACAAGCAAGGCGCTCAAAATTGTTTGCAATTAATTAACTATTTGGAACCGTCGGACTTTTTCAAGAATTCGCCAGAAAGCTGTTTGAGGGTGCTGAGCAAAAAAACTTGGCTGGTGAGAGAAGGCGCTGCAATTCTCGATCGAATAGGTTGGAGAAAGTTCGCGAAAAATGTAGAGTTTATTGCTAATCCAGAGAAAGTTTACGGCTATTTAGACAAACCCCCAACGGGCGAAAAATCTTTCAAGGCTGCTGGTTGGGCAATTTTGCCAGAAAATTTGCAACAGCCTAAGATTGTACTGCTATCTGTCGGCGACAAACAATCTTTTTTTGCTAACGCTTATGTAAATTTGGACAGTCCCGATATTGCTAAGATTTTGCAATCGCAGTTGTACAATAATGCGAGGTGGGCGGTTGATGTGTCCGATCGCGATTTGTCGATCGACCAAACCTATATCAAAGCTTGGGTGTATAATCCTGTTGACAACCAGTTTGTCCAGTTGCGCGGAGGATGAAAAGTGAAAATTTCGGTGATTGTACCAGCCCACAATGAAGAGGGCTGTTTGTACGGTACTGTACGGGCTTTAGCCCAAACGCTCGATTTAGAAGGGATTCCGCACGAAATTTTGATTGTGAATGACAATAGCACCGATCGAACCCTTGACATTTGCCAGGAATTGTCAGAGACTTTCCCCACAGTTAGATACATCAACAATCAGCCTCCCAACGGTTTCGGATTTGCGGTGCGCCGGGGTTTAGCGGAATTTGACGGCGATGCTGTAGCAATTGTGATGGCGGATGCTTCCGACGATCCCATAGATTTGGTAGCAGGATACCGCAAATTGCAAGAAGGATATGACTGCGTTTTCGGTTCCAGATTTATCAAAGGCGGCTTTGTTGTTGATTATCCAATTCACAAATTAGCAATTAACCGCTTAGCAAACTGGTTTGTCAAAAGTATTTTCGGCTTGCGCTACAACGATATTACCAATGCTTTTAAACTCTACCGCCGAGAAGTGATTGAAGGCGTGCACCCGATTTTAAGCCATCATTTTAATTTAACTGTGGAACTGCCTTTGAAAGCAATTGTTCGGGGTTTTTCCTATACGGTGATTCCTCTGAGGTGGTACAATCGGACTGCTGGTATTTCTAAATTGAAAATCAAAGAAATGGGCAGCCGATATTTATTTATTGTCTTGTATGTGTGGCTGGAAAAACATCTTTCTCGCGGCGACTATCACAGGACTAGAAAGATGAATGAGTTAAAATTAGATTTATTGTCAAAGTCAAAGACTGAAGTGCTGACTGCGAAGGAATGATGACTAATGATTTTGGCAGCGCCGCCATTGATACTTTGATGGCGATACTACTGCGTACCAAAATCGGGACTGCAACTTAGGTAATGGGCGCAACCTGCGGAATGGTTACGAAAAAATGGTCAAATGGCTCAAAAGTGCGATCGCGCGATAAAATTTAACTTAGGAGGCTATGGGGAAATTTTCTTGAAAAGATATACTAAATTGGGAGGATTAAGTCATGGTTTTTACAGCCCAAGAAATGGCAAGATTGATGCCAGATGCCAGTCAACTTGAAAGTGATGAGCCAGAAATGGAAAGTTCCCTGCATTATATTCAATTAGCATTATTAGTTGCCTGTTTAGAATGGCAATGGCGCGGACGCAACGATTTTTTCATTGGAGCCAACCTCACGGTTTACTACAGCCAGCAACAATTGCGGAATCGAGATTTTCGCGGCCCGGATTTTTTTCTGATCGCAAGCACAGAAAAACGTCCGCGTCGTTCCTGGGTAGTTTGGGAAGAAGATGGTAAATACCCCGATATAATTATAGAATTACTCTCTAGTTCTACCGCCAGAGTCGATCGCAAGGAAAAAAAGATATTATATCAGAATCGGTTTAGAACTCCCGAATACTTTTGGTTCGATCCAGAAGATTTAGAGTTTAGTGGTTTTCGTTTAATCGGTCAAGAATATCAAGCTATTGTTGCCAATGAATTTGGTAGATTGTGGAGTGAGGTACTAGAATTATATCTGGGAGTTCATGATGGAAAATTGCGTTATTTTACCCCAGATAGTGAGTTAGTTGCTACACCAGAGGAAGCTGCACTGCAAGCACAGCAACAAGCTGCACAAGCCCAAGAGCGGGCTGAGCGATTAGCGAATCAGTTGCGGGCTTTGGGAATTGAACCAGAATAGTTGTCAAAATTCATTGACAAGATGACTCAATTTTAATGCGAGGCATACCTCAACACAATTTTTCAATAATTTAACAGCAGTAATTAATCCTCTAAGAAAGTTGAGTCAATGCCTGAAAGAATTTTAATTGTTGGTGGTGCGGGTTTTATCGGCAGTTGTTTGGCAATTGGCCTGAAGAAACTGCACCCGGAATGGCAAATAATTTGTTTGGATAACCTGCGTCGCCGGGGCTCAGAATTGAATATTCCGAGGCTGAAAAGTTGCGGAATTCAGTTTGTTTACGGGGATATTCGCACGGCGGCTGATTTAGAGCCAGTTGCACTCAACCCTGATTGCATTATCGATTGTGCTGCGGAGCCTTCTGTGCTGGCTGGTTTTAGTTCGCCTCAGTACGTTTTGCAGACGAATTTACTGGGTACTGTGAATGTTTTGGAGTTGGCGAGACAGACTGGTGCGAGTTTGTTGTTTTTGTCTACGAGTCGGGTTTATCCGATCGCCAGCGTGAAATCTGTTAAGCTGTTGGAGTTGGATGAGAGATTTGCGATCGCCCCTGAGCAAGCATTACCCGGTATATCCGAGTTGGGCATATCAGAAGACTTCCCATTAAAAGGACACCGTTCGCTTTACGGAGCAACTAAATTAGCTTCGGAATTGCTGATTGAGGAATACAGAGAAGCATACAACCTGCAGGCAATTATTAACCGTTGCGGGTTAATTACTGGTGCTTGGCAAATGGGTAAAGTCGATCAGGGAGTTTGCGGTTTGTGGGTAGCCGCTCACTATTTTGAAAAGCCGCTGAATTATATCGGTTTTGGCGGCAGCGGGAAGCAAGTTAGAGATTTGCTGCACGTTGAAGATTTGTTGAGATTAGTTAATTATCAGTTAGAAAATTTTGCTAAATTTGACGGCGAAGTGTTTAATGTAGGCGGCGGTTTGAGCAACAGTCTTTCTTTGGTTGAGACAACTGATTTGTGCCGAAAAATTACG
Organism: Microcoleus sp. S36a_B3; assembly: GCF_036700745.1. Classification (NCBI taxonomy): domain Bacteria; kingdom Bacillati; phylum Cyanobacteriota; class Cyanophyceae; order Oscillatoriales; family Microcoleaceae; genus Microcoleus; species Microcoleus sp. S36a_B3. Next base: position 394,184 of record NZ_JAUBPN010000001.1, read on the forward strand.
GGGAAATCGATTCCGATTCATCCGGTTTTGGAGGAACGCGCGGGGGATATTCCGATTTTTATTACCGATTCTTCTAGGGTGATAGAAAAAACAGGATGGAAGCCTGTTATTGGCCCGGAGGCGGCTTTGCAGGATATTTATGATTGGATTGCTGCTAATGAGGCGGTTTTGAGTTCGATTTTGTAGGGATTTTTTGCACCGCAGATGTTTTGTGGAATTTGGTAATAAAACCATTTATTCTGCGCTCAGGAAACGGCAGTACCCTGTCCTGTTTCATCCCTTCGGGTATAACGCCATTTTCGGCAGTATTAATTATTGCCGTTGAGGTCGAGGTTTTCGATGATGGGAATTTCTGAAGGTGAAGAGGCTATTATCCGCAGGTTAATATCAACTATTATTTGATTTTTATCGAGAATTATATTGGCTTTTTTTATTGAAAATTTTATTGGTAAACAATCACATGATTCAGATTCAGGAGACGACTGAGTTTGATATCCTGCGTCCTCCAGCCATTCACAAGTCTTTCTCAAGTTTTCTACCTTTTCAACGGTTTTTGTGTCGGTGAGTGCTTAAAAACTTTGATTGACATACCTTATGAGGGCATGAATATTGCCCGCGTTAGGGGGTTTTACAGATGCCGATCAAGCTACGCTAAAAGCCTGACTGGGCGGTGTGCGATCGCACTTTGTAGAAAATCCATATTTTCGTTTTCGGCAAGTGCGATTCAAATTAAGATGTTGCACCATTCTCAATAAGCTTAAATAAACCGGGTTTATGAACGAAAAATATACGTTTTGGCGTTGAATTTTTGCTTCTATTCCCGGTTTATGACTATTGTGGAAGATATCAGATAGAAACGAAATTTTCTATCGCCTGGTCGATCGCAATTTTTGCGTCAAATTCCAGCAGCCATTACGATGCTGAAAAACATAAGCCCCCGGTTGTCCATAGGTTTTGACTAAATCTTCTGACTCCGTACCAGTTATATTTCCAGTGTACTTATATTGAGCCTTGATATAATCCACTCGAAACCTGTCTTTAGAGACGCGCCTCAAATCAATTTTTAGCCTCGTATAAGGACTATTATCGACACTAGAAGGGACAAGGATAACCCAACGATAATCCCGTAAGCTAATACTAAATTCATCGTCTTGGCGGCGCATCATTTCCAGCAGTTGGCTGGGATTTTCATAATTCCGCACTTCAATGCGATTTGCTGTGTAAGTCGATCGCATATCCGTCCCTTGATAGTCTTTTCCCCTCACGAAATTCTCAAAAAATTGTTTGTATTCATCAGGCGCACAGTATGCAGGTACGGTTGCTTGACGCGGTATATTGCCTTTGGTTTCGGATTGGGCGATGTTTTGTTTTTGCGTTGCGATACTTTGGGCACTGGAGGGGGCATTTGCACTATAAATCGGGATGAGTGCTGTGAATATTAGCGGTATCAGCTTGGGATAATTCATTGATTTTTGAATTGATTATGGAGTTACAGATCAAGGTCAAAAAAATCTGGTTTTTAACAGATTTTAGAGAAAATTGAATTGGGTAGTGAGTCGAGAATTGCCTTAGCGAAGCCCTCGCAGAGAATCGTACTTTCTTCAGTCCGATCGGGCTGACTTCGTGTGTATAGACGCGGTTTCAAGCGCCGACTCTGATCAATATAAATTATAACTATGCTTCGATGCTTTGACAAACATTTGACCTCCCAAAAACCGCCACAAAAAAGGCAATTTTAAGTAAATTTTTAACAGCAGCGGCGAAGCCGGGCGCCCTTTCGTCGAAAACGGTAAAAATCTCGGTATCATCACCTCAACATCAAACCCGACAGTTTGTAAAAGTTCTTGCAACGATAAGTGCGTAATCGGTAATTGATGGTCTATAAAATCGTAGTATTCCTTGTAAGAGTATTTAAAATTAGGCTGAATCACCAAAAGTGAGCCGCTAGGCTTCAGCGCATAAAAGCAAAACGAGATAATTTCTACAAGTTCCTCTTTGTTGCGGAGATGTTCAAAAAAATTAGAGATAAATATCCGGTCAAATTGTTCGGAAAAAACGGATTTGTCTCCACAGCTTAAAATATCGATATTCAGTATTTTTACATCGGAATTTGCAAATAACTTTGAATCGGGATTGAGATCGATCAAGCATTTTTTGTCAGCCAAAATTTGATTGATAAACTCGCAGTAGCCTCCGCCAATATCTAAAACGGCTGACTCTGGAGGAACATAATCTTGTAAAAACTCATCAATGAGAACTTTCCAGAGTGCCACCTTGGCTTGCATTTGGCGGGAATCAAATCGGTTAGCGTACAACTTTTTGAGATATGTGTCAGTTTTCATAGTAAGATACCATAGACTAAGTATGAGTTTATCACGCGAGACAGGCAACTATGAACGTTATATCTACCGAAATACCTGAAGTTTTGATAATTGAGCCGAAAATTTTTGGAGACGATCGCGGTTTCTTTTTCGAGAGTTTCAATCACCAAGCTTTCGTAGAAAAAACAGGCGTAACGACAGAATTTGTTCAAGACAATCATTCCAAGTCTTCTAAAAATGTCCTGCGCGGTTTGCACTACCAAATGCAGCAGCCTCAAGGTAAATTGCTGCGGGTAATTGCGGGCGAAATATTTGACGTAGCGGTGGATATTAGAAAAAGTTCGCCAACTTTTGGGAAGTCCGTAGGCTGTTTGTTGAGTGCAGAAAATAAACGGCAACTTTGGGTACCCGCAGGTTTTGCTCACGGTTTTTTAGTAGTATCAGACATTGCTGAAGTTTTGTACAAAACTACAGATTACTATGCACCCGGACACGAACGGTGTATTGTATGGAATGACCCGGATTTGGCGATCGACTGGCCGCTAGATGGTGCCCAACCAATCTTATCAGCTAAAGACAAAGCCGGACAAACGTTGAAAAAAGCTCAAGTGTTTTAATCGTGAAAATTTTACTCGCAGGCGGCAGCGGACAGCTAGCTCAAGAATTGCAGTCGATTTTATTATCTTCAGGAGAGGTTATTGCGGTCGATCGCACTCGCGTCGATTTGTCCCAACCCGAAACCATCCGCCAAGCAATGGCAGAAATTCAACCAAATTTAGTGCTCAATTCCGGCGCTTATACTGCGGTAGACAAAGCCGAAAGCGAACCAGAATTAGCACAAACAGTCAACGGCATTGCACCGGGAATTTTCGCAGAAGAATGCGAAAAACTGGGAGCAACTTTGATTCACTTTTCCACCGATTACGTCTTTGATGGCAGCAGCGGTTCTGCTTATCTCGAAACAGATTCTACTAACCCGCTGGGAACTTACGGAAAGTCAAAATTAGCCGGCGAGGAAGCAATTCGGCAAGCGGGAAACCGACATATTATTATTAGAACCGCGTGGGTTTACGGCAACGGCGGCAAAGGTAATTTTGTCAAAACTATGCTGAGGTTGGGAAAGGAAAGAGAAGAGATTCGAGTAGTAGCAGATCAGATCGGCAGTCCAACTTGGACAGGCGATTTGGCTGCGGCGACTGCCCAAATTATCCCGAATCTAGGGCCAGAAACTTTTGGAACTTACCACTATACTAACAGTGGTGTTTGTAGTTGGTACGATTTTGCGATCGCCATTTTTGAAGAAGCAGAAAAACTGGGCTTTCCCCTCAAAATTAAGCGCGTAATTCCCATCACTACCGCCGAATATCCGACACCAGCAAAACGTCCCGCTTTTTCGGTTCTTTCTACGGTGAAAATATCAGCACTTCTGGGCGCGCATCCTCCCCACTGGCGGCAAGGACTCAGACAAATGCTCGCAAAAGAAGTCAAATAAAAAACTGAAGTCAACCTCAAAACGTGAGGGCGGGTTTTGTTCAAAAATTATCTGTTGCAAGCTGTACAACATCTAGGGGCTCTGGCTTAACTGAACTTTATTGAGCAAAACCTGCCCATCAATTAAACATCTTCCCCAAATCCATGAAATTAAAACAAAAATCTATTTTAATTGCGGCATCAGTTATCGCGATTTTGATACCAGCCTCCTATATTTTGTACCTGATATCGCAAGCGGGAGACTTGTCTAATTTTGATTATTGGTGGATGACATGGAATTTTTATTCAGTAGATGGTTTTTCGACAAATCCTTTTAATTGGATATTTCGGGCAAACGAGCATTTTGTCTTCATTCCGGCAATTATCTATGCCTTGAATATCGCTGTCACCAAAGGCTCAAATATTGGTTTGTGCTTAGTTGCCTGGTTTTTAGCTTTGATTCAGTGCCACGTATTAATTGCTTTGCTGCCATTAAATTTGAGGCGCGATCCTCTGCTGTTTATATTAATTGTCCTTAGCATTTCTATTTTTAGTTTTACATCGGCGGCGGCTCACAATTGGATGCGGGGATTCAGCGGTGTTCACTGGATAATTGCTAATTTATTTGTAATTTGTTCTATATTTTGTTTGCAATTTTATGCGAAGTTTTTGTTAGAAAAAAAAGAGGCGCAACCCCTGAATATTCATTCCCAGGCAGAGCCTGGAAACAAGGGATGGAAATCAAATAACTGGGTAATTGGTAGTATTGTGTTTGGAATTTTAGGCTGTGTTAGTTACAGCACTCCTTTGGGTTTGTGGCCGATATTGTGTGCTGCTGCGGTTGTGCTGCGGTTTCCTCGGCGAATAACTTATTGGTATTTCGGTGCTTCGATTGCAGTGGTTGGTCTTTATTTTTTAACTTATAAAACTCCTGCAAATCACCCTTCTTTAACTAAAGTTAACCCGCTCAAAGCTCTCGAATATATTCCGATTTATCTCGGTGGAATTTTTAGCGAAGATGTGATTATCGCATCAATTTTTGGTATAATTGGTTTGATTGCTGTAACGGGTTTTATCAGTTATTGGCTATTTGTAAAAAAAGTAGAGCGCCTAAATTGGCTGCCTTGGCTGTCAATTCAATTGTACGCGCTACAAACGGCGTTAATGGCCGCTGTTAGCCGATCGGGATTTGGCATCGAACAGGCCACCGCTTCCCGCTACGCCACACTCCCAGCCTTGTTTTGGATGAGCACAATTGTTCTCACAGTGCTTGCTGTGCGGGAGTTGCAGCCCACACCGAGAATTCAAGGACGATGGCTGACACCGCTGTTTGCAGTCGTGACAGTCGCCGTTATTTTAATGTACGGGGTGGGAGGCGAAACTGCAATGGCGATCGCCCGCAGAGCAACCTATCAACCATTAGTATCACTTTCATTGCAATTAGGCATCACCGACATAACATTAATTAAAGACAAAGTAGGCAACAAACCGGCGGCATTTGTCGGATTAATCGATGCTTTAAAAACTAACAACTTAGTACCATTCAATCGCAACATCAAAAAACATAATTTCTGTGCAGTATTAGACACACAAATCGATTCCAATTTACTTTCAGCACCCCAAGACGGAGTACCCGGATATTTTGATACACTAACTACCCTCGCACCAGCCGCCGCCAGAGTAATTGGCTGGGTGGGAGACCCCGAAAATAATGTAAAATGTATTGCAATTCTCAACCAAGAAAATGTCGTTCGAGGTTTCGCAATGTCAGGATTTCCGCGTCCCGACTTAGTGAAATTGTTTGGCACAGCCTATCAATTTGCAGCTTGGAGAGGATACGTTCAAACATCGCCAACAGATACATTATTGACAGCCTATGCCTCCTTTAAAAACCGTCAAGGCTGGGTAGCTTTGCGAAACTCCCAAGTTCTCGATAAAAACTAAAACACCTCTCTTTCTCCTTCTCTGCGCCCTCTGCGGTTAATAAAAAAATCTCATTTACAACACAAATGAAATAGAATAGCTTTATGCCAAAAGACCTCAGTTTCGTAATCCCCGTTCACAACGAAGAAGCCACCCTCAAATTGCTGTTTGAAAAAATAAAAATTGTCATGTCCCAAGCAGAGATTGACAGTTACGAAGTCATTTTCATAGACGACGGCAGTCGCGATGCTTCTTGGCGAGAAATTGCAGATTTAGCCAGCCAATATCCTAAATTCATTAAGGCCATAAAAATGCGCCGCAACTTTGGTAAATCCGCTGCACTTTCAGCAGGGTTTCGCAATGCAGCAGGGAGAATTATCTTTACTCTCGATGCCGATTTGCAGGACGACCCAGCCGAGATTCCCAAATTTTTAGATGGTTTAGAATTGGGATTCGATTTAGTTTCCGGTTGGCGCAAACAGCGGAACGACCCGCTTTCTAAAACCTTACCTTCCAAGCTGTTTAATGCCGTGGCGTGTTTGATGACTGGGGTAAAAATGCACGACATGAATTGCGGTTTTAAAGCTTATCGCCGGGAAGTTTTGCAGTCGATTAAATTGTACGGGGAATTGCACCGCTACATTCCCGCTTTAGCCAACAATTTGGGTTTTAAAATTGGTGAAGTAGTCGTCGAACACCATCCGCGAAAACATGGAAAATCTAATTATGGTTGGGAACGTTATGCGCGTGGTTTTATTGATTTGTTGACGGTGTTAGCCACAACGCACTATTTGCACAAACCGGGTCATTTGTTTGGGGGATTGGGATTGTCTTTTGGCTTAGTGGGAAGTATTTCGCTTGGTTATTTGATTGTTATTTGGTTTCTGAATTTGGCGGGGATGGGTTTTGGGCCGATCGGGAATCGACCTTTGTTATTTTTTGGGATTTTGTGTACAATTCTGTCGGTGCAGTTGATTTCTTTAGGGATTTTAGCTGAGTTGATTGCGCGGAATGTGGCTGCTGATTATGTGGATAAGCAGATTTGTGAAATTATTGATGATTCGGGTTTTGATGTTTAACCGCAAATAAGATTTGGCGGTTGAAACCGCCCAGTTAAACAAAGCAAATAAGATTCGGCGGTTGAAACCGCATCTACACAAACAAAGTCGGCGCAGGCCGACTAAAGAAATATCTTATATCTGTAGGGAAAAGGCGCTGCTGTTTGCTCAGTTGAAATTTTAAGGAATAGTATTATCTAATTTTAAACAGTTGAAACTGCAAAAAATTTAAACAAAATCGACCGAGGCAGACTAGAGAAATATCTCATAGTAAATCCGGGTTTGGGAGCACCTTTATGAACCAGTCGGTGCAGGCCGACATCGTTTGTGTAGAAGCGGTTTCAACCGCCGAATCATCAAGGGGGTATGTTACTAATTTCAAATTTTAAGCAATAGTATTACCTGATTTTAAACAGTATCCATTTACCTTGTCTATCTACTATTTTTCCGTCAAGATTTGGATGCCAATCGCTGCGAGTCAGGATATAATCGGCATGATAGTTTATGGCTACTTTGACTAAATCCGCACTGCTGCGGCGGATGAATAAGTCATTTCCTCCCCAAATCATTTGCGGGTTTAAGGGAACTCCTAAAATAGCTTCCATGCGATTTTTCCACTGTTTGATGCCTTTGTCGGTAAAAGGAAAGTTCTTGAAGTTGACGACAATCGCTCTTTGGGATAAAAATTGGAAACTGGTAACTGATGGTGGAATTAATACGAGTGCGTCTGGGCTGCTAATTTGGGAAAATCGCACAGCTAATCGGCTTAAATCGTCTTGGGGAACGGCATTGATATTAATTCTTGTTTGAAATACATTTAATATGGGTTTTGGTAGAATTCCGGCTACTCCCAGAACTAAAATTGCCGTGGCTAGCAAAGCTAAAATATGAGTTACAGTCTGTTTTATAGATGTAGCAAATGATGTTTTTTGGAGGATGAATGGAAAAGCGAGGATTGAGAAAAAGACTGGGAGGGTGATTATTCGATCGCCTATTATTTCCCATGAATTAGTCAGCGGATATGTTAAGCTAAAAACAAACGTTCCTACTGCCAAAATCCACAAGAATATATTGTATTTTTGGGGAAGTATGTAGTTTTTATTTTGGCAAACTGCTAATCCTAAGAAAATGATACCTCGAAAAGGCAAAGTCATTACAGAGAGTATTAGCAAGCTAACAGGTGCTTGTTTTTGCGAGTCAACTTCATCTAGCGTCAAAGCAACCGCAATAAATATAATTATTTGAGCAAAAGGTACAGTTCTAGCTAGTTGTAGTTTGGCAATAAAAGCCTGGGGGTAAACTTCGACAAATATGTAATTTAGGAACAGTGCAAAAATTGAGGTTCCGAGAATTACGTAAAAATTTATTTTGTCTTCTTTTGGCAGTAAATTTGTTTTTTTGATGCAAAGCAAGCCGCCAAGAATAAAACAGATAAAGTTGAACCAATTCCCGACAGCCCAACTTGACGGGAGGATGTGGTGGGGATTGCGGACTTTGGCGTGAATGAAGACAAACTCGGCGTTGTCGATAGTGTGAGTGCTCGTAGTACCAGTTAATAACATGGGTACGTATACTATACTTGCCATTGTGGCTAAAAGTGCGATCGACAAAATCAACGTTTTAATCTTGCGCCGCCTTACGGATTCAATCATTAAAACCGGAACCATCATCAATCCCGGTAGCAAACCCACTAAGAATTGCAGCAAACAAGCTAGTCCAAAAAAGAAATATCCTGTTAACCATTTTTGACGCAAACTAAAGTAAATTCCCCAAATTGCGAAGGCCATCGCGAAGGTACTCGGTACTGATTTGGTGGAAAATATCACGGTGTTGCCAACATCTGTAAATGAAGCAGCTATACATAAAAAAGCCATCGCTGCTGCGGGCAGTTTGGAATTAGTATAAATCTTGATAATTGCGTAGCAGGCTAGGACAAATGAACCGAAGGCTAGGAATTGATAAATAAAATGCGCTAGGGGAATGCTTGTTCCGAAGTTGGCTAGTAAATAGATGATATAATAATAGTAGTATCTGGGATTAAACTTAACCATTTCCTGAACGTAATAATCGTTTTTGTACAGTTCAGGATTTAGCATAAATTCAATTGGTGGCACTTCGGGAAAATTGCCGCCAATGGGAAAAATGTAGCCAGTTGCCATCAGGGAACCGATGATGACAAAAGTATAGAGAGATAGATTAAAATACCTGTGGGATTTTTGATTATTCTGCATTAATAGTTGATTTTTTTTAGCAGATATTAGGTTCGACCGTTCGGAGTTGGGTGCTCTGTTGACGAATTAAGCAGGAATTGTATTTCAATCGAAGGAAGATGATATTATTTAGGCTTGCTGCCTACAGATAAATTGTTAATTTCTAGCGGGCATTGGTTTGTTAATTCCTGTTTGTCGCTACTCAATACTTCAAGCAGCAAATAAATTGGATTTTTACCGCCAACAGATAGATTTAAATCGATCGCACTTTTGCCACCATACTCCATCTTCGCAGAGTCTATCAACTTACCTTGTTTGTTCCACAAAGTCAAGCGCAGGGCAACTCCCGGACATTGCTGGTTAAGTAAAGCGAGTTTGCCGCTAACTTGCGCCCTGTCAGAAATAGCACCTAAATACAGAAAAGATGTATCGAGTTTCGTGCTATTTTTAATGGGAGGAGTTACAATTTTATATAGGTTATCCGATTCTCGACTGACTGAATAATTGGCACTTGTGTAAATTGACTGACGCAAACTAATCCAATCTAACTGCCCGCCCGGTCGATCGACTATTTGTTGCTGCATCGCGTATAAAGTGCGAACTGCTGTGCCTGTATCCGTGGGACGAATTCTCCGATAAATGCTTACAGTCACGCCGTTTTCTAACTTAAACTGTTGTGGTAACAACTGGAAATCGCGGGAAATTTCCCAGTTTTGAGTAAAGACATCATAGATAACTTTAACAACATCTTGCTCGTGCGATCGCAAAACTTGTTCGTCACCCGGTAACACCTGCTGAAAAGGTGTAGCAACCGCCACATATTGCGCCTGTAACAACTCCGGTAGCGGGTAACTATCGCGGGAGTCAATTTGCGGCCTCCCGATGGTGTTTAACTTCCACCAACCCTCCGGCGGGTTTAATTGGCGATTAGCTTGTCTGAGTATATTAGCATTAAAACTGTTAGAAGCACCTGCAATATAAATTGGTTCTTCATCCGGTGCTAATTTTTGCAGAAACTCTACTAATTTTACAACTTCGCCGTAGTCCGATCGCACTAACGGCCCAAAATTACTCACAAACAGTCTTGACAAATCAACATTGACAGGAATCAACCCCACGGCTGCATTCACAATTAAGTAAAAACCCGCCGCGCCCAGCATCAAATAGCGGACTTTTCCCTTGAGTGTCAGCCAAGTTGTCCAGAAAAATGCCGACAATCCCAAAAGTGCGATCGGTGTGACGTGAATTGTATAGTGTAAGTAGCCGTAACGCAACACCAAAAGCCATTCAACCAGCGACAAAACCCCAAACAAACAAACAAAAATAGTCGCCCTAGGAACCAGAATCCGCGTCACAATCCCCGCCGAAAAACCAATCAGTACCAACAGCCAAGTTCCCAAACCGTAAAAAGACGCATAACGAATTAAAATATCATCAACCGGCAAACTCCAAGCCACATATAAATTGCGATAGTTAACTGTCAGAGCACTGCGAGTAAAATCTCCCGCTACCAACATTAAAACACTAAAAGTAGTCCCAGCTATCAAACCCAATTTGATCCCAGATTCAACCAAATCTCGGTAGGGAGATGGCAATGCCGAATCTCTACGGTATATTTGTACGATAAACTCTATCAAAGCCTGTAAACTAGCCGCACCCAAAAAGGCGATCGCACTATAAGCAAAATGTCTCCGCAACAGAATCGCCACCGCCAGACAAACCCCAATTAACGGAATTTTCCACCAAGATTTCAGCTTAACATCCTGCAAATAAACCCAAATCGCCAACCCTACAAATACGCATCCTCCCGTATCCAAATATCCCCGCAAAGTCGGAATCCAACTCATCGGAATTAATAAACTTAGCAGCACAGTTGACCAAAAAACCCGCTGCGGATAAACTGGAATCAGCCTTGCAGAAATTGCCCCCAACAACAAGCGAAAAGGCAGCACATAAATCAGCGAAATGCTGAGAATGTAACTCAATCGAGAGTCACCAAATAACAGAATAAACGGCACTAACGGCAGAGAAATTAATAGATTCTTTTCCTTAGCTAGCGATTCTATAACTCCAGCCCATGCTTTCTGTGGCGAGTCTCGAAATAAATTAGCCGTATTGACTGTAGCCGTGTTGTATCCCGCGTAATCCCACCAATAAAAAGTACGTTCGCTAGATACATAAATTGACGTTACTCCAACTGTTACGAGAACAACTAAAAACAGAAAAAGTCCATCAATCAGAAACTTGCGACGCAATTTTAAATCAAATAATCCCATCACTCTAAAAAACCTAATTAACTCCAAAACTTCCTCATTCTTCCTTAGCGCCCTTCGCGCCTTCGCGGTTCATTAACTCTTGCAAAAAATTATTCAACTTTTCCGCATATTGCCGGTTCGCCGTCGCACTCGGATGAATATCATGGGGTAAATTATTATTTACCGGTACTTTCAAATCAACCGAAATATCTACTGTCGCAATTCCATCCTGACTTAACTCATCCAACATCTTAGCAGAACCCGCATTAATTCCCGCTACAACTAACTTAATATTATTAGCCTCAGCCACTCGGTTAAATTCTTCAATAATTGCCTTAGAAACATCGTGACTTTTGTACAATTGTTCCTCAAATTGATTGTAATTAACCTCCAGCAAATTCACTAAAGCCGAAACCCGCATCAGCGGCCACTCGCGATATTCAAGTTTTTTCATGCTGTAGGTAAAATTATTTTCTCCATTCAGCCTAGCATCGGGCTGCAACAGAATTCCGAGTTTATTCCAAGCAACCATTTGTTTGCTTCTCGCCCTCAATAAAGTATTGCGCCTATCGTGAAATCCGGCATAGGCAATTACGGCAATTTTGGGTTTATTTCCTTGTTTTAGTGCTTCTTTAAATTGAATAAACGAGTGCAGCGTGCCGTAGCCGTTAACGCCAAAATTTACTATTTCATATTTAGGTAATTTTTCTTGTAACAACCACGCATAAGTTTCGCTGTCATTCAATGACCAACCGTAGGTAAAAGAACAGCCAAATATCCATATTTCCGGCTTGTTTGACGATTGATTGTAGGTGTTGAGCGGGTGTGTTATTCTTAAACTATTATTGAGATGAGTGGCGTTAAATGAGTAGTTGCCGTTAAGCGTGACTTTGAATTTTCCGGGTAAATGCTTGTAACCGAGTTGCGAATCTTTAGTGAAAAAGTTACCTTTCGGTTCCACGGCCACATCGACATTTTCTATTTGCCAGGGTTTGTATCCGGCAACTCGCAAGACAATTTCAGCGGTGGTTGCAGAGAGCAATATTGGAAAAATTAGATAGGTTATTAATCGGAATGTAAAATTTTTGAGTCTGCCTTTTTTCATGTTTTATATTATGTCCGATCGATTAACTGCAGTAAGGTTCGTAGTGCGGACTTTAGTCCGCTTTCATGCTGCGGACTAAAGTCCACACTACGAACCCTTTTTGTTATGATAATCAACCGAACATGATATTAGATGGTGGCTACTCGTTACCAGGAAGAAATGGGGGTATGCCCACACCATCCACTACCCCTAGATATGTATAAATCCTGCAAGGATTGCTATATCTGTAACCACCGGTTAAAACCGGTGTGTTACTACTTCTGTGGTGAGTTCTAATAATTCGCTTCCTCCTCGTACTCAGGAGTCTTAGTTTTCTCAGGGATATTCACCCGAGGAGCATTGTAAGGCTTCGGCGCTTCATCGTCAGCCCAAGCATCGGCCTCCACATCATCTTCATACTCGTACTCAACCACAGGCTGCTTCGGGCGAGAAACCTCCGGGCGAAGGTACTGCTTTTCTTCGTACTCTTCTTCCTCGTAATCGTCTTCGCCGCCCCAATTATCCTCTTCGTAATCATCATAATCGTCGATCGCCGACTGGGGTTGTGCTACTGCGCGCATCTGCTGTCGCACCGGCGGCCGGTTCCACTGCGAATCGTCGTCCCAAGGAACTTCCTCCAATGCAGGCGCAGCTACCTTGCTACGCATTTCCGGTGCAGGTATCCGCACGCCCGGCCCTAATTGATATTCCGTAGCAACGGGTTTCGGATAATAGCCTTGCTCGTCCTCTTCGCGTTCCCAAGGTGCTTGGCCCAAACCTACGCGCTCTAGCAAACCTACGCTAAGCTGCCTGAGCCTTTCTTCGGAACCTTCAAACACAATCAAGCGGTTCGGGCCGCTGCTGACAATTTCTTCAATCCCTAACTCGTAAGTGCTCAGAACTTGGTCGGGGATTTGGGGGATTCCTAGGGAAGCGATAATTATAGAAACTAACTTACCGTCTTCGGGGTCGAACCTAAAGCCGCGCACTCTACCCAAAAGTTCGCCGGTTTCGGTAATAACTTCGCTGTTAATCAAAATGCTGTAGACTTCAACATCAACATCATCTTCGATCGCGCTCTCATCTTCCACCAACAGCACGTCGCCGATTTCGCTGACATTGCTGAGGAACATAAACTTCGGCATTCCAGCGACCGCAAATATATTATCACGCAGACCGATCGCCACAACCTCTCGCCGATCGATGTCCACCCACAATTGACTGACTACACCCAAGCGCTTACCTCTGTCGCGGGTGATGACTTGAGTGCCTAGAATATCGGAGCGTTGGCAGATTTGTTCGGATGTCATTATAACTTTAATCCTGATTTATCAAGTATATATATCACTGAACACGGTCATCAACAGATACTCCGGGACTACAACTTAAGTCCTATGACTTGAGTATAAGCTCCCCGCGCTTGAGTAACACCAATTGTACGCTCTGCTGATTGAATCATAGGTCGCCGCAAACTCACAACAATAAACTGGGCTTGTTCAGACTGTCGTTTTATCATTCTAGCTAATCGCTCCACATTTGCCCCATCCAGAAACATATCCACTTCATCAAAAGCGTAAAACGTAGACGGGCGGTAGCGTTGTAGCGCAAAAATAAAACTCAGCGCCGTCAGCGATTTTTCGCCTCCAGACATAGAAGCCAGCCGCTGTACGGGTTTCCCCTTCGGGTGAGCAACCAAATTCAAACCGCTGCTAAAGGGGTCTTCCTGGTCATCTAGCTGAAGATACCCGTCCCCTTCGGAAAGTTCCGCAAAGATAGTCTGGAAGTTTTCGTTAACAGCATCAAAAGCTTCTTTAAAAGCGCGCCGCCTTAGCGTGGTAAAGTTTTCAATTCTCAACAGCAGTTCAGTGCGTTCTCCGGCCAATGTTGTCAATTTTTGACTCAATTCTTGGAGGCGTTCTTGAGTGCGGTTGTACTCTTCCAAGGCTAGCATATTCACCGGTTCTAGGGCTTGAATGCGTTTGGCGATCGCCTTTACTTCCTGCTGCAATTCCGTCAAATTGGCTTTCTCGACATCTTCGGGAATAGACGGCACCGGATCTGGCATTTCCGCCCGCTGCGCGTCCAATAGAGTGCGGGCGGCGGCTAATTGTTCCCGGCGTTCTTGCTGGGTTTCGTGGAGTTTTTGCAACTGCCACTGCAACTGCTGTTTGGCTAAATGCTGCTCTCGCAGTTGAGATTCCGCCCGATCGCGATCGCCCTTCTCCACCCCCAACTTTTCCTCAATTTGAGCCAAAGCAGCCTTAGATTCAGCAATTTGGCGATCGAGTTCCAACTGCTGCGAAACAATAGCAGCGATCGCATCCGCCCCCGAATTTTGCTGCACTTGCCATTCCTGCAATTTCTCGCTGCCTTCCTTAATTTTCTCTTCCAAACGCCCGAATTGATTTTTCAAGTCTCCTTGGCGCTGCTGGGCGGTTCTGAGAGCCAATTCTCGCTCTTGCAGTTGTGCTTCCAAAGCGCGCAAACCCGACTGCATTTGCTGCCATTCGCTGTGACTGTTGGACTCTTCCAACTGCGCCAAAGTTTGGCGGTACTGCTGCAATTGAGTTTCTTGGACGGGCAATTCCCTCTCCAACAACTGCAACCTAGATTGCGAATCAGTTAATTCCTGAGTATTTTTAGCAATTTGCGATCGCACTTGTGACTGCTGCGCTTGCAACTTCTTAATTTCCGAATCCAACTGTTCCCACCGCAACTGATTTTCGCGTAAATTCTGTTTCGCCTCCATCAATTCTTGGCTGCGAGTTTTGACAGCAACAGCAGCGCGATCGATCGCAATTTTGCACCGTTCCAAAATCCGCTCAATTTCCTCTAGACGTTCTTGCAAAAAGGCGATCGTCCGGGCTTCATCCGCCGCCACACTAGCATCAACCGTGCCAAAATGCAAAGTTGACCTATTACTAGAACTTCCCCCAGTCATCGCCCCGCTAGTTTCCAGAATTTCCCCATCCAAAGTAACAATCCGGTACTGTCCCAAATAGCGGCGGGCATCAGTGAGATTGCTAAACACAACCGTACTGCCAAAAACATAAGCAAAAATTTCCTGATAGCGCGTATCGCAATCAATCAAATTCACCGCCGCATCCACAAACCCCGCCGCGCGCCGCAAATTTTCATTCACCGAAAACCGGCCGCCTCGAATCTTATTCAAAGGCAAAAACGTCATCCTTCCCGCCCGTTTTTGCTTCAACAATTCGATCGCCGCAGCCCCCACACTGTCATTTTCCACCACCATATTACCCATGCGGCCGCCCGCAGCAATTTCCAGCGCCAACTGAAAGCGCGGCTCCACCCTACCCAGTTGAGCCACCAAGCCGCAAACTCCGCCAATTCCGCTTTGCGCGACAATTTTTGCAGTAAACGTGCCTGTCGCTTCTTGCAGTGCTTGAAACTGCACTTCTAGCTTGTCTAACTTGCGCTGTCTTTCGCGTTGTTCTTCCAGCAAGCGAGTTTGAGTTTCCTGTTGCAGTTGCAATTCTTGTTCGGATTCAACTAAAATCTGATTCAGCGATTCTACTTGCAAAGCAGCAACTTTTTGGGTTTCCCCAAGGCTAGATTGCTGAACTTTTTTCGCTGCGATTTCCTGTTCCAATACTTGCAGCGATTGGTTTTGTTCTTGAATTTGGTTTTGCAGGCGATCGGCTCTTTCGTCAATAGTAGCTTGTTCTGTACGCTGGGGTTCCAAAGTTTGTTGAATTGTTTCGATTTGGCGGTGCAGTTCCGTTTGCTGCTGCACCCAAGCTTCTGCAGTAGAGGCGATCGCATTTGCAACATCTCTATTCCGATCTAAATTTTCCCGCGCTGCGTCTCGCTGTTCCTCCAAAACTCCTATTTGAGACTGAATATAAGATATTTCAACCTCAATTTGCTCCAAACTTTGCCGAAATTGTCTAACTTCTTCCTCGGTTTGTGCTATATTAGCCGCCATTTGTCCGGCGGTTGCTTCCAAATCCTGTTGGCGATTTTGCAATTGTCGCCGCTGGGCTTCCTGAGTCGCAATACTTGCTTGCAAAGCCAACAATTCCGACTCACCCAAAGCTTTAACACGGGCATTCAGCGCGTCAAGTTCGGTAGTTGATTCTTGAATTTGGGTGCTAATTGTTTCCAGTTGTTCGGTGAGAGAAGCAATATTGCGATCGCCCGATTCGATTTGTTCCCGCAGTTTCCATTCTTGTTTTTGCAACTGGCGGAATCTCAGCACAATTTCCCACTGCGACTTTTCTTGAAATTCCGCCCGCAACCTTTGATATTTTTCCGCTTTTGTGCGATCGGAAGCCAGCCTGTCGCGCTGAGAAATCAGCTCTTTTTCCACAATTTGGCTGCGTTCTTCCACATCCTTAACTTCATCCAACTTTTGCCTAGCTAAGGATATTTTGCGATCGAACTGAGCCACTCCCGCCAATTCGTCAATAATTTCTCGGCGTTCCTTAGCATTCATCGAAATAATGCTAGTAACGTCTCCTTGCAAAACAACATTATAACCTTCGGGATAAATTCGTAAACGGTTTAGTTGTTCGTGGAGTTGAGTCAGCGTGCAAGGTGCGCCATTAATGTAATAAGTTGAAGTGTAAGTTCCTTGACGAGTTACTCGGAGTCGGCGCGTCACGCTCCACTCATCCGATTTTAGATTTTGGATTTTAGATTTGAGATTGGATGATTGGCCGTTGTTTTGAGTTGCCGCAATTTCAATTTCTGCGACTTCTTCAGCAGATAAATCATCGGGCAATTTGGGATTTGGAATTTGAGATTTTAAATTGGATGATTGTCCGTTGTTGTCTTCAGTTTCGGGAATTTCGATTGCTTCTACGTCTGTTGCTTCAACAGACTCAACAGACAAATCATCCCCTGCATTTTCTTCCCCATCCTCATCTTCAGCTTGGGTGAACCATTCATCGCCCACATCTTCCAGCGCAAAAGTCGCAGTCACGCTAGTTTCGATGGTACCGCGCTTGTTTTGGCCGCTGTTGACCAAATCCGGCAAACGTTCAGCGCGCATTCCCTTAGAAGTGGAAAGTCCCAGACAAAACAGCAAAGCATCGAGGATATTGGACTTCCCAGAACCGTTGGGCCCGGAAACCACGGTAAAACCGGGCAGCACGGGAATGGACGTTGTGCCGCCAAAAGATTTAAAGTTAGTTAATTCGATCCGTTTAATGTGAACCATATGCTAGGACTAGCTTTGGCTCTATCTAGGTTGTTGTCACAGAGTAACACAGGCATTGGTGCGATCGACAATATGTTAATTTTCCAGCATTGTCGATCGAACAGGTTGTTGAGACTTTTGTCAACAACCCCAGTCACGCGCTACCCAAAAAACTGGTTGAGAACGGTGCCACATTTGTAACCACACCGAAAGCCACCTCAAGTCAATTTTGATACAAATAATTAAATTGCGATCGATCGAGATTATTTGTGCGATGGCACCTGAAACCCTTGTCCAGAGGGAATGCTAGCAAAAAAAATACCTGAAATTTCTAACATCCCCCCTGGACATCTAAAAACTTTCCGGTAAAATCGAACCAAAATTAATAATGTATAAAGTAACAAACCACATATGGAGGGCAAACCCATTACACCAGCTCAGAACTCGTCTAACCTGTCAGCTTCACCCGAAAGCGACCAAGAACTATTACAAATTTGGGGTCGCCAGCCCTTGAAAGGACACGTCAAAATCAGCGGCGCGAAAAACTCAGCCTTAGTCGTGATGGCGGGAGCGATACTGTGCCCCGACGATTGCCGTCTCCGCAACGTTCCCGGTCTAGCCGACGTCGCCCGCATGAGGCAAATTCTCTCGGCTGTAGGAGTCAAATTAGAGCAAAATGGCGACGTTCTAGACATCAACGCCAGCCACCTCATAGACGCTCAAGCCCCCTACGAATTAGTCAGCCAACTGCGGGCGAGCTTTTTCATCATCGGGCCGCTGCTAGCCCGTTTGGGATTTGCTAAAGTGCCTTTACCCGGAGGTTGCGCCATCGGCGCGCGGCCTGTAGAACTCCACGTTCGCGGCCTGCAAGCCCTAGGCGCTGAAGTCCACATCGACCACGGTACAGTGCACGCTTACGTCAAAGGGCCCAACCGCCGCCTCAAAGGAGCCAAAATTTATTTGGACTACCCCAGCGTCGGCGCAACCGAAACTTTGATGATGGCGGCGACTCTGGCCGAAGGAGAAACCGTCCTTGAAAATGCGGCCCAAGAGCCGGAAGTCATCGATTTGGCAAATTTCTGCCGCGCGATGGGAGCCAAAATTCAAGGCGCAGGTACAAATACGATCGTCATTTCGGGAGTTCCGAGACTGCACGCGGTAGACTATTCAATTATTCCCGATCGCATCGAAGCCGGAACATTTTTAATCGCAGGAGCCATCACCCACTCAGAAATCAGTTTGTCGCCGGTCATTCCCGACCACCTGACTGCAGTGATTGCCAAATTGCAGACAATGGGGGCGAAAATTATTGCCGAATCCCCCGACATTCTGCGAATAATTCCCGGCAAAATTCACACCGCCACAGACATCGAAACTTTGCCTTATCCTGGTTTCCCCACAGATATGCAAGCTCAGTTTATGGCTTTGCTGACTCTGAGCGAAGGAGACAGCATCATCAAAGAAACAGTATTTGAGAACCGCTTGCGCCACGTAGCAGAACTCAACCGCATGGGCGCAGACATTCGCGTTAAAGGCAATGTCGCCGTAGTGCGCGGAGTCTCGATGCTCTCAGGAGCGCCGGTAGTAGCAACAGATTTGCGGGCTTCAGCGGCTTTGGTGGTGGCGGGACTTGCGGCCGACGGCGTAACCACAATCAGCAGCTTGCAGCATTTAGACCGCGGCTACGAGCAATTGGAGGTGAAGCTGCAAAAATTGGGAGCGAAAATGCGGCGTCTCAAGGAGGGAGAAGACCAAACTAAGGCTGAGGCTCCTGTCAATCCCGTGCGATCGAGCTTAAACTGTTAGTTAGTCAGCAGTCAGTTGGTAGTGGGCAGTTGTCAGGAAAGCAGTTGTCAGTGGTAGTGTGTCAAACCCTTTTTGCGTCAGTCTTGTGGTTCTTCCTTAGCAATTCTTCGCTAATCATTAAGGAATGAATGACAACTACCAACTGCCAACTGCCAAATACCAACTGCCAACTGCTTTCCTGCCAACTGCCAACTGACTCACAACTAAAATGTCAAACATACCGCTCCGAGGTTTAAAAGCAGACCAGTTTCGCCACCCGCTAGACTTGGCAGCCACCAACTCTCTCAAACAACTCCCCGGACTAGATTTGATGGTGCGGCAGTTGCTGGGACAACTGGGCGAACAGTTTTTCAGGCTCGAAAATCTGGCTTCCAGCGTCCAAGTCGGCGAAAATCAATTGCCCCACCTGCATCAATTGCTGTTGGATGCCTGCAAAACTCTAGATTTGGAAGTGCCGCAGCTTTATGTCCGCCAGCATCCGATGCCGAATGCTTACACCTTTGCGATGCGGGGAAAACAGCCGTTTGTGGTGATGCACACTTCGCTGATTGATTTGCTCACAGACGAAGAAGTTAAAGCAGTAATCGCTCACGAGTTGGGGCATTTGAAGTGCGAACACGGAGTTTACCTGACTCTGGCTAATTTAATTGTATTGGCCGCCGGTCAAATTTCCCCTCTGGGAACCGTTCTCGCCCAGGGTTTGCAGGCGCAAATGCTGGAATGGTTGCGGTGTGCAGAATTTACGTGCGATCGCGCCGCCTTGCTCGCCACCCAAGACCCAAGAGTGGTAGCATCGTTGTTGATGAAACTGGCAGGAGGTTCGCCGACTTTAGCTCCAAAACTGAATGTCGATGAGTTTTTGGCCCAGGCGCGAGCCTACGACGACCTCAGCAGCACGGAACTGGGAGAAATGCTCAAACAAGCTCAAACGGCTCAGTTGTCGCATCCTGTACCAGTATTGCGCGCCAGAGAGATCGATCGCTGGGCAAGTTCAAAAGATTATGAATCTTTGCTTGACAAAAATCGATCGGCGCTTTATGATGGTGAAACCGATAAAAAGGGCGGGTGGCGAAATTGGTAGACGCATCAGACTCAAAATCTGACACCTTACGGTATGAGAGTTCGATTCTCTCCCTGCCCACTAAGAAAAAAGCTTAATAAATATAGGGTTTCAGATGATAAGTCTGGAGCCCTAATTTATGTTGGGAATTGGGAATTGGGAATTGGGAATTGGGCATTGGGCATGGGGCATTGGGCATGGGCATGGGGCATGGGCATGGGGCATCGGGCATGGGCATGGGGCATGGGGCATCGGCCAAACAGGGCATCGGCCAAACAGGGCATCGGGCATGGGGCATTGGGCATTGGTAACTAATGACAACAGTTAACAGTCAACAGTTAACAGTTAACAGTCAACAATCAACAATCAACAGTCAATAATCAACAAATTTTATGGGTGAAATCACCGCTTTAGGCGCTGCATTTGTCTGGGCTCTATCTTCCACAATTTGGCAGCGAGTAGGACAGCAAATCCCCGCAGTGGTGCTAAACTTCCTCAAAGGCGCGATCGCCCTTTTCATGCTCCTTGCCACTGTAATAATTTTAGGAAAACCCTTCCCCGCCGTCAACCCCAATATTTTAGCAATGCTGCTGATCAGCGGCGCCTTAGGAATTGGCCTCGGAGACACTGCTTGGTTTGTCGTCTTAAAATATTTAGGTGCGAGGCGAGCGCTGCTTTTAGAAACCCTATCTCCCCCCTTAACAGCTTTACTCGGCTTCATATTTTTACAAGAAAAGCTATCGGCCATTGCTTGTACAGGCATACTTTTAACCATCTGCGGCGTAGCTTGGGTAATTGCCGAACGAACAGCCGAAACTACCTTACCATCAAAACAGCTTTGGCTGGGATTAGGCATTAGTTTATTAGGACAAACAGCCCACGCCGCCGGAGCTATTTTATCCCGCGCCGCCTTCAATCAAACAGATATCGATCCCTTGTGGACTGCGGCCTTGCGTTTGAGCGGGGGAGTTGCAGTCATGTTATGCTTTTTAAACCCCACAAACCTTGGGAATTGCAAACAATTAAAAGCGCCCAAAATATTAGGTGCAATAATTTTAGCAGCTTTTTTAGGAACCTATCTCGGAATTTTCCTGCAACAAACTTCGCTGAAATATGCGCCCGCAGCGATCGCCCAAGCACTCAGTTCTACCAGTCCCCTGTTTGTACTGCCTTTAGCGGTGGTAGCAGGCGAAAAAGTCAGCCTGCGGGCAGTTTTGGGGGTCGTTGGGGCGATCGCTGGAATTGCGTTATTATTGGGTTTGAAGTGATTAAATGTGAGAAGAGAGATTTTAGATTTTAGATTTGATACCACTTCCCAAAAAGCATGAAACTGTAGGTCGGCTCCCAACCATGATAGTCATCAGTGATTCCCCAATCTAAAATCTAAAATCTAAAATCGTATGAGTGATTATTTAGGCGATCGGCAAAATAGCAAATTAGCAGCTATTCGGCAACAAATCAATTGGCTGCAACAACCAGACGGCACTCTATTTCAAAAAAATTACGGCGAAAACTGCATCGCAGTCAAAAAAATTAATTCATTTCTACTCCTACTTTTAGCAGACACAGAAACCTTAACTACCAAGGTAGCTCAATCAATTCTCGACCTCAACAATCCACTAAACTTAATCTTTCCCTATGCCAGAGCAATGATGCTAGCATTAGTCTGGAAAAATTCACCCCAAAAAATATATATAATCGGCTTTGGCGGCGGTAGCATTCCCAACTATTTTCACCACTACTTCCCTCACGCGATCGTCGAATGTACCGATATTGACCCCATAGTAGTCGAAGTTGCTCAAAAGTTTTTTGGAATTAAATTAGACGACAAACTAAAAGTAACCATTCAAGATGGTCGCGAATATCTTGCCGGACAAAATACCACCGTCAAAAATGATATAATTATTGTGGATGCTGGTTTTGGTAGCGGCTATATGCCCTATAAATTGGTGACACAAGAATTTTACCAACTTTGCAAAACTCGCTTGTCAAGTGCGGGTGTTGTAGTAGTCAATTTGTTTCACAAGCAAAAGTTTAATGCGGCGGCGGTGAAAACTATTCAAACTGTGTTTGCACAAGTTTATTTATTCAATTTAGATCAGGGTAACACCATTGCGATCGCGACTAATGCTCCAGATTTAACTCAAAATGAAATCTTTTTGAAAGCCGAAATTATTCAAGATTTTTATAATTTAGAATTTTCCTTAATAGAATTGTCGCTTCAACTCAAAAAAGTAGCGCAATTGCCGGAATGGGTAAACAGTTGGGATACCTTGCCAATTTTTACCGATGCTGCAATTCCGGCGGAATATTTCGATTAATAATTGCACGCAAACAACTTTAATTGCAGGGTGTGCCACGCGCACTAAGCTGTTGTGCATTTAAATTGTATATTTGGACGCTCGATCCAAAATCTTCTCCCCTCTCCCCCTCAATCACCATACACAATTGCGATGCACAACAGCTTATAATATCGTTTCCGCTGGCATCGGAATGATTTAACCTTATTAGTACGCAGAGTACACAGAGTCCGAGAATACATATCTGAATCATTCCGATGCTACCGGATTTGATATAACGCATCCGGCTGCTTATGTTTGTGCAGCATCGCTATAGCAAGTAGCAAGTCCAATCAGTTAACGATCAATACTAGCAAACATCTGTCTAAAAAATACTTGACACTGAAATTGTGGCGGTGTATTATAAAAGTAGTGTAACAAAATAACAACATGAGACTAAAAAGTTGGGAGTCTCCCCGCAGCGAGGGCAGAAACTCCAAAGGTAAAGGCGGATCAGCCAGGGCTCGACAGCTCAAAAAGCAACGGCAAACTCTGCGAAAACAGTTAAAAGCTCAAAGCGATCGAAACACCAAACAAACCACCCACCAAACAAGCAAGGGAAGGAAACCCATAATTCCTTCCCTTTTTTTGTATCTTTTTGCCGTTGCTCAATCCCGCTGAATGTTCGGACAAATCGTGCTACTAATCCGATCGCGCGAGGGTTGCTCTTCCCAGCGGTTGAGAATACCTTGCAACTCCCCTTTCAAAGTTTCTAAAGCTGCAATTTGCCCGGAAATTTCCTCTACCTTCAAAATTAGACGCTGTTTTGCTTCAGAGCAAGGCAAGTCTCCCCGATCGCGAACTTGTAAAATATCCTTAATCTCCTGAAGGCTCAAACCCAGAGTTTTAGATCGTTTAATAAACGCCAATCTGTTGAATACTGCCTCGCCAAACAACCGATAACCAGCGGGCGATCGTTTTACCGCCGGAGACAGCAAGCCCATTTGCTCGTAGTAGCGAACAGTTTTCACCGACAAACCGCTACAGGCAGCTACGGAGCCAATTTGGTATAATTTCTCGGCCACAGAAATATTCATCAACCAAGCCTCAAAAATCGAGCATCGAAAGACTTTTCTGGTCAGATCTCGATACGGCCTCAGCCCTAGAAAGTCGATCGCCACATTCCAGAGTGCCATTGCGCGATCGACTTAATAAGGAGGATTTTTCTTAGACACGCTGTTGAGCGTGGGTAACTGAGATCGAGAAGACTGAGGAGGAAGGTAGTATTCGGTAGCAGGGGCGGATTGTTCGGCTCCAGAGCGGTAAATTTGCCACCAGCGGAGGGCCATCGCCACCCCAGCAGTACCCAGCCCAAAAGCCAACAAAGAACCGCTAGCGCCGATGCTGCCGATCGCTGCATCGACAACGCCCACCGTCACAATAAAGCTGGTAATTGGCTCTTTACGGTAAGCAGACCTCAAAAGTCGCGTCCATGAAGCATTCATGTGGTTTTACTCTGTTCTATATTTATTTACAATCTCTAAAACTTAGAGTGGGCGGTGCGATCGAGATTTCTAGCTGAGACTAGCTTCACCTAAATTAATCTGCTCCCCTGTGGGGAATTGTACGGGAGCGAGGCTAAATTGCCAAGCCTGTCAAATCAAAATTTCACCCGAAATATCGCTCCCAAAGCTAGCTCTTGCATTTTCTAAACCGATGTTTCTCGATTGACAAGTCGCTGGGCTTGTTCTAATTAATATTCTAATCAATTCCCGAAGTGGTCGCGGTCAGCAGGGTGACACCCTTGCGAGTGACAGTCCAGACCAACTGTGAGGCTGAGGGGCCCAAAAACTGCTATCAGCCCCCGACGCTAGCTCAGGGTAAATCCCCAAATTTTAGACTTTTGTTCCTCCTCCCAGATGAATCTGTGGAGTCAAATCTAAAATCTAAAACTTGCGCTGAGCGAAGCCGAAGTATCTAAAATCTCAAATCGACTGACCGCGCCATTGCTAAAATTAGTTGAGACCTAACCAGGCCAGCAACCCCTGCCCTGTGACATACTCGATAATTACAGTTAGGGAAAAACCGATCATCGCAGCTCGACCGTTAAGGCGTTCCGCGTAGCTGTTAAAGCCAAACTTTGGTTGTTCGAGTTTGGGAGTGACGGTGGGTTGTAGTTGTGCCATTGCTTTATATACCTTGCGATCGACGCTGTTCAAATGTGAAATCGAATGTCAGTTACAAATCTTAAACATTTCTGCTTCCATTATAAAGAGGGTTAACCGCCATCAACCGTCCGCGCTAAAAAAAACTGCTGCTAACTCAAGCCACTTAATTATATCCGCTGAAAATATGACCAATCAGTTAGATACCGATAAGCCTCCTGTAGCCGTACAGCGAGTTGCCTTTGCCCTTCGTACAGCAGGCTGGATTTGCTTCTGGGTGCAATTAGTGCTAGCGGTGGTAGCGGCGATCATTTTGCTCTTTGCCATCCCCTTCGCCATCCCTAGCGCCACCGCTGCTGCTCGTTCAACCAGTGCCGGCACCGGTGGCGGTGTATTTTTTGCAATTTGCGGGCTGGCAGTTCTTGGTTACAGCGTATTTCGCGCTTGGGGTTTCACTCGCTTGTCGAAACAACTGCGATCGCCCGCAGGCGCTGTCCGCCCCAAAAAAGCAGACACCATCAAACAAGTTCAGTTGACTCTGATCGGCAATTTGTCAGGACTGCTGCTGACGCTGATCGGTGCAGAAGCCATCAGCGGCACGCTTTTAGCCAAATCTCTAGCTCAGCCGCAAGCTTTGTTCGGTGCCGCCGTCGATTTCAGCAGATTTATTCAGCCTTTGGACATATTTGTGGTATTGGCAAATACTCACGCCACGGTAGCCCACTTTGTCGGAATTGTCGGGACTCTTTGGTTGCTCGATCGCATCCACAAAATCTAAAAAATTGTAATCGGTAATCGGTAATTGGGAATTCTTTCTCTCTCCCCCGATCGCCCTCCCAAATTGATGCGGACTCAAGTCCGAACGATCGAACTTCTCCCCCGATCCTCCTCCCGAATTGATGCGGACTCAAGTCCGAACGATCGAACCTCTCCCCCGATCCCCCTCCGGAATCAATGCCAAGCTGTCGAAGAACTTATTCAGATACCTTCTAGCAAGACAACACAAACATCATGGCACTGAAACCCGAGGCTTATTTTGGGGTGACAGATCACGCAACTATTGAAATTTCTCAAGAAAGTTTTCGTTCTGTCCTCGGTCAAATAGAAGCTGAACTCCTCTGTAGCGACACCTACAGCCACGCTCTAGCTAGCTTGCAAACCATGTTGGGTGAAGCAGCATCTGCAGCGGAAATTTTAATTAGAGCCGTTAGCAGAGAAGCTGTCAAGCTGGCATTTGACAGGTTTGGCAAACCAAACAACACGGAAATCCAAGTTGTAGAAGAGACTTTCGCTGCTGCAACTTCCGCCGCCCTATCGGTTAGAGAATTAGAGCCGTCAGTACCCGATCCTGTGTTCTATTGGCGCAGCGCTGCTGTGGAAGCGCCCCAAACCGAGGTCGAGACTGAAGATGACGAGACAGAAAATCACTCTTCACAACAAGAGCAACCAGCGCCTCAAAACGAAATTAAATTTGAGTCGGCTGCACCAGCAACTGTCATCGCCCCTGCAAAATCCTTTCCGGGGTTCGGTTTTCTCAACAAGACCAAAAAACTCACCAAGGAAGAAGAAGCAGCAATCGCAGTTGAACAGCGAGAAGAGTCTCTGCGGGAGTTGGGTATAGAGTTACGGAAGGGGCGACAAGTTCGATCGCTATCCCTCCAACAACTCCACAGTCAAACTCTCGTCCCGCTGCACCATATTGAGTCGATCGAAAATGGGGAAATCGAAAAACTGCCCCAGGATATTTACGTTAGAGGTTTTATCCGCAGGTTGGGCGATGCCTTGGGACTAGACGGCACCGCGATGGCGAATGCTTTGCCCAAACCGGCTCCGAGTCTCGTAATTGCTAACACCTATTTGTCTGTTTCTGACTCGGATTCAGCCGACGGCTTTCAAATGCGTCCCGTGCATTTATACCTCGGTTACACCGCTTTGATGGCTGGGGCGATCGGGGGTGTGGGTTGGCTGTCGCAGCAACCTGTAGTACCGGGCGCCAATGCAGTACCTGAGCCGCAGGTGAAACCGCCCGCCTCTGTGGCACCGTCTCCTAAGAGCCAAGAAAAAGCGCCTCAGCCGGGTTTGAAGAAGTCTCACAACGGGGCGATGATTGTGGGGGCTGACATGGCACCGCCGGAGGTGATTTTTGGTTAGAGTGTGTCGGGCGATCGATCGCCTGACAGCACTCGTGGCGCACGTAAACTGGGAAACCGGATTTGCGAGTTTACATCCATTCCTACATACAGCTTGAATATAGCGGTTCGATCGCGTGGTGAGGTATGCCCGGTTTGGCCGGTTTGGCCGGCTCCGGCCTAGTGAATTTTCCACTGCATCAGGAAACCCGATATCTGCGATAGACTATCTATTTGACCACTCATTTCGAGGTTTTCAATAAGATGAGCTCCCCAGCTACCGTTGCTTCCTCCGATACCGAGTCGCTATCGACTCAGACGCCAACAGTCACGAGTTTGGTTCCTTCAGACGGTGCTTTGGTAGCGGCTGCTGAACGGCCACAAAAATCTTGGACAATAGAAGATAGCGAGAAACTATACCGCATTCAAGGCTGGGGCGAACCCTATTTTTCGATCAATGCCGCGGGTCACGTTACAGTGTCTCCCAAGGGCGATCGCGGCGGTTCCCTCGACTTGTACGAACTGGTTGAATCGCTCAAACAGCGCAATTTAGCTTTGCCCCTGCTGATTCGATTTTCCGATATTTTGGAAGATCGGATCGATCGCTTAAATTCCTGTTTTGCCAGAGCAATCGCTCGCTACAGTTACAAAAATGTCTATCGCGGCGTCTTTCCAGTCAAATGCAACCAGCACCGACAGTTAGTTCAAGATTTGGTGCGTTTCGGTCAACCCCATCACTTCGGACTGGAAGCCGGCTCAAAACCAGAATTAATGATCGCTTTGGCGACTTTGAAAACCCCTGGCGCTTTGTTGATTTGCAACGGTTACAAAGACCGCGAATACATAGAAACCGCAATTTTGGCGCAGCGGCTGGGGCAAACTTCTGTGATTGTGCTGGAGCAAATTGAGGAAGTAGGACTCGCAATTGCCGCCAGCATTGCATTAAAAATTAAACCTGTTTTGGGAGTGCGAGCCAAACTCACTACCAAAGGCGTTGGCCGCTGGGGAGGTTCCACGGGCGATCGGGCAAAATTTGGCTTGACAATTCCAGAAATTATCCGCGCCGTCGGCGAACTAGAACAAGCAGGAATGCTCGACTGTTTGCAGTTGCTGCACTTCCACATCGGCTCTCAAATTTCCTCAATTAGCGTCATCAAAGATGCCATTAGAGAAGCCAGCCACATTTATGTAGAATTAGCTAAATTGGGAGCTAATATGAACTACTTGGACGTAGGCGGCGGGCTCGGCGTTGACTACGACGGCTCTAAAACAAATTTCCACACTTCCAAAAACTACAATATGCAAAACTACGCAAACGACGTAGTAGCGGGAGTGAAAGATGCCTGCGACGAGCGGAAAATTCCTGTACCAATTATCATCAGCGAAAGCGGGCGGGCGATCGCATCTCACCAATCAGTTTTAGTTTTTAACGTACTCGGTACTAGCGATGTCCCCAGAGAAGTACCAGAACCAGTAGACGAAAACGCGCATCTTATTCCGCGCAATCTCTACGAAATTTACCAATCAATCACACCCGAAAATTACCAAGAAGTCTATCACGATGCGATCCAATTTAAGGAAGAAGCAGTCAGTTTATTTAACTTAGGCTATTTGGGAATTGCGGAACGGGCAAAAACCGAACAGTTGTACTGGGCTTGCTGCGATAAAATACAGGCGATCGCGCGGCAAAAAGAATACGTCTCGGACGATTTGGAAGACCTAGAAAAGGTGATGGCGTCTATTTATTACGTCAACCTATCTGTTTTCCAGTCAGTACCAGACAGTTGGGCAATCAATCAATTGTTCCCAATTATGCCCCTTAACCGACTCGACGAAGAACCTACTGCGCGCGGTATTTTAGCCGATATAACCTGCGACAGCGACGGCAAAATAGACCAATTTATCGATTTGCGAGATGTCAAGTCGGTTTTAGAACTGCATACTCCCAAGCCGGGAGAACCTTACTATTTAGCGCTATTTTTGGGAGGTGCTTATCAAGAAATTATGGGCAACCTTCACAACTTATTCGGCGATGTAAATACAGTTCACATTCAGCTAACGCCTTCTGGCTATCATATCGAACACGTGGTGAAAGGAGACACTATGAAAGAAGTCCTCAGCTACGTACAGTACGATTCAGAAAGCTTGGTTGAAAGCATCCGCCGTCAGACAGAAGCAGCTTTGCAGCAAAATAAAATTACTCTTTCTGAAGCCCAACTTTTGCTGCAAAATTACGAACGAAGTCTGGGCCAGTACACCTATCTTCAGTCGTAATTAGTCATATCGCGTCCGATCGATAGGTTTGTAGTGCGGACTTTAGTTGGCGTTTTACGGACTAAAGTCCTCACTACAAACGATTTTTATTCGTTACCAGCACCTTACCTTTAGAAAATACCCACTATAGCGGTTCGATCGCGTGGTGAGGTATGCCCACGGAGGCTACGGAGGCCTATGCCCACGAGAGCACCTCATGTTACGCTCGAAAGGCTACACCAATTATTAAAGATTACCGAGAATTGCTGCGATCGCCCGCCGCTCTTCTCCGTGTTGAGTAGGCAAAACTTGGCGAGCGTCAGTAATCAGCCAATCGAGCGCCGCTTCTTGCAAATCGATCGCAGCTCCGGTTTTGTCAACGCAATAGCGCCCGAACACCAGTTTGTCAATCAACCGCACCTCTGGGCCTAAACGGGAATACTCAAAAATCACACTGTTTTGCACAGTCGCCCCGCTGCACACCCAACAATTTGGGCCGATCATTGTCGGGCCCACAATTTTTGCTCCATCCTCAATAATGGTCATCCCGCCAATGTAAACAGGCCCGGTAATATCAACCTTATCCCAGTTCACAGCCACATTCAAACCAGCGTAAACGCCGGGGCGCACTTCAATTCCCGGAATTGAAACATTTTTAATTTCTCCCAACAGCACGCTCTGAATTGCCCGCCAATAGTCAGGAACTTTGCCAATATCCACCCACTCAAAGTCCATGCTAATTCCGTAAAACGGAGCCCCTGCTTCTACTAGCGCGGGGAATAACTCGGAACCGATATCGTACTCCTTACCCGAAGGGATGTAATTGAATATTTCCGGTTCAAAAATATAAATCCCAGTATTGATGTCGGTACTCAGAGCTTCTTCTACAGAAGGTTTTTCTTGGAAAGCTTTAATTCTGCCAGAATCGTCTGTCACCACCACTCCGTAACTAGGAACTTGTTCCCGAGGAACAGATTTCATCACAATAGTAGCGATCGCCCCTTTTTCCCGGTGCCACTTCACAGCAGCAGTCAAGTCCAAGTCAATCAAAGCGTCCCCGCACAGCACCACAAAAGTATCATCAAAAAACGGTGAAAAATCCTGAATCCGTTTCATGCCGCCAGCCGAACCGATGGCTTCTCCAATCATTTTGCCGTCTTCAATCCGGCCTTCAAAAGAATAGCCAATTTGTACCCCAAACTTTTGACCGTCTCGGAAATAGTTCTCAATCACGTCGGCCAAGTGAGAAACATTGACCATAATCTGATCGAACCCGTGTTGGCGGAGCAATTCAACCAAAAATTCCATCACTGGCTTTTGCAGGATCGGAATCATCGGTTTGGGTATTGTCTGAGTAATGGGACGGACGCGAGTGCCTTTACCGGCCGCCAGAATCATCGCTTTCATTATTAACTTCCTCAACCCTCTATTAATTGATATCAACTCAACACTTAGATGCTAGCGGTTGCGATCGCACCGATCGCGATCGCAGCACAATCCCGACTTGTTTATAGGCGACATCGTACCAGGCTATTAATGATTTATTCCCTATTTACTAGATTTAAAAAATCAGGAATCGAGAATTAACCAGAACTTCGCAATCGGGCTGTCCGCATTTCATACTCAGCCTTAGAATGTCGGCGAGCAAGGTTCTGCCTAAAGTCTTAACCGACGCAGGGGGAGAGTTATTGGTTTCCCAGGTTGACTACCATGCCGTTTCAGTTCACAGCGGCCGGATTTTGAGGTCTTGGTAAAACTCCTCTTGAAGCAACTCTACTTTAGACTGAGCCGACAGCAACAACAACGCCCAAAAAACACCCACGCGGTCATGATTTGGCAAGTGAACTTCCCCAGTCGATAGGGGGGACTCGGCGTCAACAGGAGAGTGCAAATCGTGATGGCGCCAAAGTTCCAGAAGTTCTTCCAAGTCGAGCCAGCCCTCATCAATTTCAGACCCGCGCCCTGTCAGAAGCCGTTCTAGTTCGCTAGCAGTTTCCACAAGATTTTCTTGGTGAGCTAGCTCAAAAATAGCCTGGGCTGCTTGCGATCGCATTTTTGAGGTCGGGCGGCGGCGGGGAGCAACTGTCTGCTCCATTGCTGCTTTCATAAGCTGCAACTGCTCGATTAGTTCCGGGAGAGTCACCGGGCGTTTTTGTGGGAGTTGAGCGACACCGCGACGGCGCAATTGTCGCTCCAAATGCTGCGGCAAATGTCGCCCTCCCGAATGCTCTGAGTCTTCTAGCGCGACCTCGTCGAATTCAGGATTTGCGGGGGGCTCAGAGAGAACGATACTTTCTGCTTTGAGCAGCACCAGCATTGAAGCGTACAAAAACGCTTGACCCGAGTGGGACAAATCGGAGAAATCCGTACCCCTATCGGCATCGCAGGCGTTTGTCAGTTTGCTCAAACATCGATCGAACACTTCAATGACTTGCACGTCCCAAGGATTGATTTCTCCCCGTTCTGCCAAATCAATTAAAATTGCGATCCCCTCAGAAATCGTTTCTAAACCATTTTGGTCTCTGGAAACAACCATTCGATTTTAGATTTTAGATTCTTTGATATCAAATCCGTTAGCATCGGAATAGTAAATTCACTGTTGACTGTTAACTGTTGACTGTTGACTGTTAACTGTTAACTGTTAACATCATGTATGAGTGCAACCGGAATTTATCTGACTTCGCTAGCGAACAAGTTTTAGATTTTAAACTGATACATTTACCAACAAAAAAAACGATTTTTTTATCCTAAATTGGCTCGTTACCAGGAAGAGCCTGGTAATGCAAATCCAGAGTATCTACCTCCTTATTATCTCGCAACTTGCAGGAAATAAAACTGTAGGAGGTGCTTAAGTTATTAAGTTTTCTATCCTAAGCAATACTTCCGACAGTTTTTTAAAGCCTCTGGAAGCTTTACAGTGCAAGCCTTCACATTTTTAATCTTTTTTTCAAACTTAAGGCTCAACTTAAACTTTGAAAAAATAGTCCACACTATAGCCAGCATGGGTTTCAGATATTGGATCGGGCCTAAGACTGTCCGAAGTATTTTCCTAGATAAAGTTCGTAGTACATCAGTCAGCGTCCGTAACTTAAGAGCGGACGGTCGTCCGCACTACGAACCGTTTTTGTTATGGTAATCAACCGGACACGATATGACTCGCCCCGATCAAATATATCCTCTTTAGGCTTGGCCGAGGTTTTGCGGTTTCTTGCCGATTCCGAGTCCTGGCAATATTTGATATTTCAAAGCAACGCCCGCCACTACAAATAAGGCAATAATTAACGCCCCAATTCCTACGGGACTCGGAATCCAGAATGTCGCCTCCAAATAGTTAATTTCCCCTGGTTTCAGCTTCCAAACTAACTGCTTTCCTTCGCGGTAAATTTCGGGTACGAGCGCACCGGCGACAGTTTCCATACTTTCTGCGCCCCAAGGAGTGTTCAAGCTAAATTCTAGCTCCAAAAGCCCCCCCGGACTCAGTAGCAAACTGCCGTTTGAGGAAAGCAGGGAAAGAGAGCGCAAATCCAATTCCAAACTCAACCGATTTCGCAGCACCAATAACAAATTATTCTGCTTGACATCCATGTGAGATTCAAACTTCGGTAAATCGGTTTCTAGCTTACTTGCGACGGGATGATTTTTGGTGGTTTGTGCGATCGGATTGTAGAATTTGTTGAACTTGTTTTGTAACTCGGCTCCATTATTAAAAGGAATAGTCACCATAACTTCTGTCTCGGAAAGCCGTTTAGTTTTTCCGTTCAGCAACCTCACCCGCTGTTCTACGCTGTTCAACCAATCTCCAACTGTTTCGCTGCTGAAGCTGGTCAACTTTTCCCCCAGTTTAATGTGCTGGACAATTTCGCCGCGAGTTTGACTTTGAAAGTTGACTCCGACATCGTACTGAACACATCCAGTCACTAGAGTTAAAAGGCAAAGAACAAAAGGTAAAAGAAAGAAAAAGTGCTTTTTCTTCTTCCCAGTTCTATCCTTGACATTTTGCTCTTTCATTGTACCTTTTCCCTATTTTTTCCTATTTGCATGACTTAGCAAAGCGATAATTTGCCGACACAGTTTCTGTTTTTTTCTGACAACTCTCAACTTATATCAAATCCTCTCTTGATCGGAATAGTAAATTCAGGCGTTGACTGTTGACTGTTGACTGTTGACGGTTAACATCATTCCGATGCAACGGGAAACGATATTACGCACTGCGGAATAAAAACCCGGTTTCTTAACAGTATTGGCGATTTCACCGACGGTTTTTGGCAGAAACCGGGTTTTTGGGGTCAAGCGTCATAACATTTTTATGGCAAAAGTTTTTCTAGGAGCACTCAACTTATTGCCTTGAAGCGACACCCAACTGTTGAAACAGCATACTCGGCAAATAGGCCGCACCGCCTACCCATTCGGCTTCGCTGCTCAAATCTGCCAAATTTTTAAAGGCTTCAAAAATGCTGCCTGCCACCATTGTATTCTTGACGCGACCGACAATTTTGCCTTTTTCTACTTTATAGCCTAAGTCTAAATTGACTGAAAATTCTCCTGCTAACTGATTGGATTGACCGGCACCTAAAACTTGCTCTACTATTAGACCTTCATCCATGCTAGCAATCAAGTCTTGGATGCTGGTGTTTCCTGGGGAAATGCAGAAGTTAGTCAAATCTGGGCCTGGGCGCGACAATCCACCGCGAAAACCGTTGCCGGTTGATTGTACACCGGCGCGAGCGGCCCACCTGCGATCCCAATAAAATCCGGTGACGGTGCCTTTGTCTATCAAGACTTTGCGGGTGGTGGGCGTACCTTCGTCGTCGAAGGGACAGGCGGAAGGGCCTAAAGTAGGGTCTTCAAAAAAGGTGAAGCGTTCATCAAATAAGGTTTCGCCGATTTTGTCGGCTAGGGGAGAGGCTTTTTGGACGACTGCTTGACCTGAAAGGATGGTATCAAACAAACTTCCTAATGTGCTGGCGGCGGCTCTGGGGGTGAACAATACTGGGTAGGAACCGCTGGCGATGGTGGCTGGATGTTCGGCGAGGCGGTATTTTTCGAGGAGTGATTGGAGGATGCTGTTGGTGTCGATCGCCCGATCGCGCGCGACATCGTAACTGTATGCTTGCATAAAGTCTTCTCCTTTGACCAAATTTCCGGCGATCGTCCCGCTGACTATTTGGCTGCTTCTTTCGGCATACACATCTCGCGTCGTGGCAATTTTGACGCGGCCGCTGCGGACGTGAAAGCCTACATCTACCATAATATCGGGATTGTAGGCGTGAACTTGCTCGATGAGGTTTTTGCCGTTTTCGACTAATTCGGCAGTTGTGGGCGGAGTGTAGGTGGTTTCCGGGCCTTTTAGATGGAAGTTGGAGGCGAGTTCAAATTCTGCGGGATCGCCGATTTCGGCTGTTTGAATCGCTGCATCTACTAAATCGTCTATCCGTGTTAAATCTGTGGAACTGGCAAAACCGATTTTGCCATTGTAAATCAGCCGGAGTGCTACGCCTTGCAGTGCTTTGGTTTGCAGGGATTTGAGGCGATTGTTTTCAAATTCGATCGGCGTGTCTTGACTCGACAGGTAGTATACTTCAGCGGCCGAGGCTCGCTGAGAGGCCAATTTCAATATCTGTTCTATGGTGGAATCGCTCACAATAATCGCCTTTCTGGTTGGTCTTTGTTTTATTTTAGCGATTTTGGATGTGGCCAGAAACCGGGTTTTTTCCCAAAATATCGATACACCGCCGAAAAACTGCGAAAAACCCGGTTAGTTTGATTTTGGGTGTGACCAGAACTCGCAAAGACTTAGAAACCTGGTTTTTACTGAGAAGACGCGCTGTAGCCGACAGATTCGCAAAAAAAACCGGTTTCTCGACACCGGATCGTAAAACCATCCATCGCTTGATAGAATTCATCTTCCGAAGCATTTTATAGCGCCAAAACTTTTCCCTGGCTGGAAGAACAAGTTAACAGTTATTCACCTATCGAATGCTAGTGGCTAATATTGATCCCCCCCCGACCCAAAAGCCAATAGGTCATCATTTCTCCTCTTCCCTTGACCTGGATCGTACCCCTTGGCTCTAGTAAGTATTTATGCTGTAATTTGAGATAAGTCGCATCGGAGACTTGAATGTATCCCGGTTTACCGTGGGATTCCATCCTTGAGGCGATATTCACCGCATCACCCCAGAGGTCATAGATAAATTTCTTAATCCCAATTACTCCCGCAATTACAGGCCCCGTATTAATCCCGATCCGAATTTGTAGAGATTCCCCAAAAATATTCTCCACCTCTTGCATATAGGCGTGCATATCCAACGCCATGTTGGCGATCGCTTCGGCATGATCCGTTCGAGAAACGGGTAAACCACCAACTACCATGTAGGCATCCCCAATGGTTTTAATTTTCTCTAAACCATACTTTTCAGTGAGTTGATCGAAGGCAGAGAAAATTTGGTTCAAACCTGCTACCAATTGCATCGGCTCTATCCGAGCCGAGATCCCAGTAAAACCTACGATATCCGCAAACAAAATCGTGGCTTCTTCAAAATGTTCAGCAGGGGATTCATTAGTTCGCATGAGGCGATCGGCAATTTCGGCAGGTAAGATATTCAAAAGTAATTGTTCTGACCTTTCTTTTTCTTGGCGCAGTTCTCCAGTTCTTTGCTCCACTCTATCTTCCAACTCTTCATTTGCCAAATGGAGGGCATCTAGAGAATCCTTCAGTTGTTGGGTCATGCCGTTAAAAACGTTGGCTAATTTGCCAAGTTCAACGATGGAACTAACCTCGACTTGTTGGTTGAGATTGCCCCCAGCGATCGCTTCCGAAGCAGTGGTGATCCGCTCCACAGGACGGATAATCCGGCGAGCGGTCAGAATACCCAACAAAATTGCCAAAATCAAAGTTGCTAAACAGAGCAGGATTGTAGTCTGAGTATTAGCATGAATCTGATTCATAAAGTCTGCTTCTGGAATAGTCACCACCACCAACCAGTCAATACCTTTACCATCTCGAAAAGGATCGACTTGGACGAAATAATTTTTACCAGCGACGGTAAATTTCAGTTGATGAGATGCTTGGATATTTTGAAAATCATGAAACTGCTCTAGCAAAGCTTGACTCGCTTTTTTGGTGAGGGCATTGCTACTATTGACAACGTTGAGTCGTTCAATTCGTTGTTCTGGCAGTTGGACAACCTTGTCTGGGTAATATTGAAAGGGCTTTTCCCCTGTAGAGGTGGCAATCATTTCTCCAGAACGTTCCAGAATAAAACTTTGCCCAGTTTTACCAATTTTGAGTTTACTTAAAAAGTCCCCAAACATTACCAGATTTAAGCTTGCCATCCACACTCCTTGGAGAGCTCCAGTCTTGGTATATATGGGTTTGCCAGCGGCAATGTATAGGTATTTACCTGTAATGTGAGGATACAGTTTTGCCCAAACAGCTTGCTTTTGCTGCACTGGAATTTTATAGTAGGGGCGGTTGCGGGGGTCAAAGTTAGGTTTCCCGGCGTTGATAATTTCTCGGCGTTCCCCTGAAGGACTGGTGGTATAGGTCGTCAAAGTGTGGTTATTTTCTACCTCCGAAGTACGGATGACGATCGCGCCATCATCCTGCCGCTCACCAGCAAAAAACTCCTGATTTGGGGTAACAAAAGCTGCGGCAGCAATCAGGGGAAAGGCAGGGAGTTGTCCCCATAGAAACTTCTCTACGTCTCTCCCATTATTAAGATTGATACGGTTTTGGAGCAGGGCTGCATCATAGGTTTCAAAGGATTGAAAGGGAATAGCAACCAGATAAGTTAGATTTTGCTTGATGCGATCGCTAGTATCATTCCGCAACTGAGTAGCTACATCATTTACTGCTTTTTGACCGTTTCTATAGGAAAGATAACCAACAACAGCCACTGCTCCAACTGTTTGGACAACAAATGGAACAATTAGCAGTATTTGTAGGGAAATTTTTCTGAAAAGTCCAGGTAATAATGGCATCCTTAACAAGCTTTGGCAAGTAATGTTGCCATTACGGGACAAAAAATAACCCTGAGCGATAGATCGAACTGTTGCTGCCTATTTTGTCATGGACGATCGGAAATGCTGAATTTTGATACAATTTTTTACACTCAGCAAGAGCAACCCTTTGCTAAGGGTTGGAAATTAATATTTTTTCACCGTTTAAGTAGATAGGCCCTGTAAAAAGGAACTATGTAAACGATCGTCAAGTATTGAAATGCGCTAAGCGCGGCTGGGTTAGGGTTGTTTGCATTAAGTAGAAGTTAGCCTAACTTAGCCATACTAAAGAGCAAAAAATTATAATTGTTGCAATTAATGCCACCCAAATAAACCTATTATCTTTCGTATTAACCTGGCTCAAATCAACAGGTTCCGGTGCAACTAATTTGGGTTTGGCGTATTTGATATCAGCCTTGGGATTGGCTTGAAAACTGATTGATTGATTTTCATCCAAAGCTGCTAAATCGGGGATTTTGACCATCCATTCGGGAGGGATGGTGAGTTTGGGGGCTTCGAGTATGAATAGCAAGCGCTTGGCTTGCTGGCGGGTTTCTTGGCGGGGATGGCGGGTGAGTTTGCGGCAAAGCTCGATCGCCCTTTCTGTATCGCCAGAGGCTTCGTAGGCCGTCACCAGCCACATTTGCACCTCGCCGCCCAACCGGGAAGTGCGATCAACCAAACCGGTAGCTGTTTCTAAACTCTGGATAGCTTGAGCGTAGCGGCCGCTCTCAAAAGCTACTTGGCCTGCTTTATACTCAGTTTGAACAATTTCTAACTTTTCTGAAGTCACCAGCACCCACCCAATTGACACATATTACTTCCCAAATGCCCCAAACACTAGAATTCGCTGTTGTTTTGCGACATACCCGATTCATTGTCCCGTTTGGAACCAAGCAAGTCTAACTGGTCTACCTTAATTACCGGCTTCGAGCGATTTGAACCGGTATTGCGGTCTTGCCAGCGATCGAACTTCAAAGAGCCTGTTACGCCAATGAGAGAACCTTTGCGAACGTAGTCAGCAGCAATCTGAGCTGTTTTACCCCAGATTTCCAGATTGAACCAGTCTGGCTGATCGCTGTTTTTGGTTCGGCGATTGACTGCCAGCGTCAAATTACACTTAACTGTACCCGACTCAAAATATTTTACGTCCGGGTCGCCGCCGACGCGGCCTACTAAAGTCACAACATTAAGACTCATAAACTTTTTCGGGAATGTGCTCGATTGGTGGTGTAGTTAAACTCTCCTGGACTCGCGATCGTCTGCCAGCTTAACTTGTAACAGCGCGAATCAGGGCTTCATCCTGATTTTACACCCACTTACCAGAACATATTGATTGTGGATGATTGGCGAGTCTTCACTCAACTCGCGATCGACAATGTACGTTTCTGACTAGACTCAGAATGAAAAACGTAATAGAATCCACCTCGGTTACACTTTTGTAACAACATTATTGCACACATTAGTATTTTAGTTTGGGGGGGGGTACAAATCAGTGGGTCTTCTCAATCGATTTTCCTTATCTAGAGATATGGGTATCGACCTCGGTACTGCTAACACGCTCGTTTATGTATCCGGCAAAGGTATTGTTCTGCAAGAACCGTCTGTAGTGGCGATCGACCAAGACTTAAAAATACCGCTGGCTGTCGGAGAAGATGCTAAAAAAATGCTCGGGCGCACGCCAGGGAACGTTATAGCACTGCGCCCGCTTCGCGACGGGGTAATCGCAGACTTCGATACTGCCGAACTCATGCTCAAGACTTTTATCCGCAGGGTTCACGAAGGCCGAAGCTTGGTTTCGCCCCGGATAATTATTGGCATCCCCAGCGGTGTCACCGGAGTGGAGAGGCGGGCGGTCATTGAAGCGGCTACTCAGGCTGGCGCTAGAGAAGTACGTTTAATTGATGAACCTATCGCTGCGGCGATCGGGGCCGGACTGCCTGTTGCTGAGGCGACTGGCAATATGATTATAGATATCGGCGGGGGTACGACGGAAGTTGCCGTTTTGAGCTTGCAAGGTACGGTGATCAGCGAGTCTGTGCGGGTAGCGGGTGACGAACTCAATGAGTCGATCGTCCAATACATGAAAAAAGTTCACAATTTGGTCATCGGCGAACGCACTGCTGAAGAAATTAAAATTCAAGTGGGCTCTGCATATCCGACGACTGAGGATGACGACGTAATTATGGAAGTGCGGGGCTTGCACTTGCTCTCCGGTCTGCCGCGAACTGTGACAATCAAAGGCCCAGAAATTCGCGAAAGTATGTCGGAACCGCTTTCAGTAATTGTGGAAGCTGTCAAGCGTACTTTGGAACGCACCCCCCCGGAATTAGCAGCAGATATTATTGACAGGGGAATTATGCTGGCCGGCGGCGGGGCGCTGATGAAAGGTTTAGATACTCTGATCAGTCACGAAACAGGAATTGTCACTCATGTGGCAGCCGATCCTCTGTGCTGCGTGGTTTTGGGCACGGGTAGGGTCTTGGAAAACAAACAATTGGAACGGGTTTTCAGCGGGCAGTCGTCGCGCAATATGTAGTTAACAAATTTGGGATTTTGGATTTAGAAATAGGGCTGCCATCTCAAATCTAAAATCCTGACATAACAATTTTACATTACTGAGATTATGCTAAAAAACACAATCCGCAGGTGGTGGGATCTGCGTCTACCAATAGCTCTTTTAGGTTTAGCTGTAACTGCTGCTTGGGGAGTTAGACAAACACAAGGTGCTCCACTGTTTGAAGTTTACAATTGGGTGTCTCGTCCTTTTCAAGCCAACGGCTCAGGACAAGAGCAACTCATCTCGGCGCGGACTCAAGAATTGCAAGCGCGACTATTAGAATCGGAAGCTCAAAATCAAAAGCTAAAAGAGCTTTTAGGTTATGTTTCTGCTAAACAACCTAAAGGAATTGTCGCTCCTATTGTCGGCCGCAGCGCTGACCACTGGTGGCAGCAAATTACTTTGGGACGCGGCAGTAATGATGGCATAAAAACAGATTTTACTGTGATGGGCCCTGGCGGTTTGGTAGGTCGAGTTGTCAGCGTTACTCCTAATACTAGCTTGGTGCTTTTAGTCAGCGATCCTACGAGTCAATTGGGTGTGGGAATTACTCGCAGTCGCAACATGGGTTTTATGCGCGGTAAAGGCGGAAATCAGGCTGTGATGGAGTTTTTTGATAATGTTCCCAATGTCAAACCTGGGGATGTGGTTTCAACTTCTTCTTTCAGTCAGTTGTTCCCTGCTGGTTTGCCGGTAGGAAAAATCGTTTCCGTGGATATGAATAAAACTCCGGCTCCTGAAGCTATTGTTGAGTTTTCTGCACCGATGAATTCTCTGGAATGGGCGGTGATTTACCCTCACTCTAAGGAAGTTGAACAAAAGAATGCTGCTGGTGAATCTTCTACGCCGGATGGGGGAGAAAAGCAGTAATGAAGGCTTTATCTAGAATGTTTGGGCGATCGCGCAAATTTCTCAACTTTGGCGTTACATTTGCTTCTGTGCTGCTGTGCTTACTAATATTGCCTGCTCGGATGCCGGGAATGGAATTGCTGGGAATTAGCCCTAACTGGCTGTTAATTTGGTTGGTAGCTTGGAGCATTAAGCGGAAACGTACAGTTTGGGGAGCCGCTAGCATGGGCGTGGTTTTGGGGTTTCTTCAAGATGCGATGACTGCTCCTCATCCTAGCCACGCTGTGAGTCTAGTTATTGTAGGAGTCTTAACGGTTGTTTTGCTCAAAACCTGGTCGATTCCGGCGGATATTGTTGAGAGAGATCCGATTCCGATCGCCCTAATTGTGTTTGCGATGGCGGTGGTGGCGGAAACGGTAATGGGGCTACAATTTTTGGCTATGGGCGATCGGGGTTTAGTAGAAATTTGGAGCGATCACCAGCGAGTGGCTTTGTGTTCTGCTATTCTCAGCAGTCTTTGGGCTCCGGTGATTTATTTTCCCCTCAATCACTTGTGGGAAATGACTAGGAGTTTAGAAAAATCTTAGTCAGTAGTCAGTAGTCAGTAGTCAGTAGTCAGTAGTCAGTAGTCATTGGTCATTAGTCATTAGTCATTAGTCATTAGTCATTGGCATTTGGCAGTTGGTTGTTGGCAGTTGGTCTGAAAGCATTAGCTAATAACAACCAAAAACTAAAAACTAATAACTAGCAACCGACAACTAATAACAGTCATCCGACAACTAACAACAGTCAGCAGTCAACAGTTAACAGTTAACAGTCAGCAGTCAACAGTTAACAGTCAACAGTCAGCAGCCAACAGTCAACAGTTAACAGTCAACAGTTAACTGTTGTCACTCAACGATCGCCTTTGGGGCCGCTCCTAATAAGTGATGAACGGCAATAATCAAGTCGCTGAGAATGAAATTAGGCTGGTGTTTTTGCAGTTGATGGCGGCTGCGAATGCCGCAGGTAACGGCAATTGTAGGTATTCCCAATGCTTGTCCTGCGAGGATATCTGCTTCGGTATCTCCGATCATCCAAGCCGAACCGAGAGATGACTCAAATTCTTCGGCAACTTCAGCTAACAATTCGGTTTTTAAGGCTGTATAGTTGTGGTAGGCAGCATCCGGCATTTGAGTGCCGCGAATGCTGGTAAACAGTCTGGCTAAACCGTAATTTTGCAACAGTTGAACGGCTTGATGTCTCGGCCGCAGGGTGACTAAAATCAGCCGCACGCCGCGGGAGTGCAAAAGCGCGATCGCCCATTGCACTCCCGGCTGGATGCGATCTAGGTGCAATAAGTCTGGCTGATTGACAATCCGACTCACGCATCCGAGAAAAACGTGAATTTCTTCTCCCGACAAGCCGGAAGATTTGGCTATTTCAGCATCGGGGACTCGATTTTGTTTCATTTGCCAAAACTGCTGTTTGCTGAGGATTTGCAGGTTGAGGCTGATTCCTCGCTCGCTACAGGCTGCTTGAGTGTCGGCTAATCCCTGTTTGTAAGTGCTGTAGTAGCGATCGGACACATCGACAATCGGCCCGTCTAAATCGCAAAATACCGTTATTCGGGGGGACGAGTCAGCCTCTGATGGTAGCGTGTACTGAGGGTTTTCGGAATTGGGGGCGACAGCAGTTAACATATAAGGTTCAGTAAATCAAGGATAACGATACATTTCTTGACTTTACCAAGAATTTTATAAGTTATAAGACAAAAT
This sequence comes from Microcoleus sp. S36a_B3, assembly GCF_036700745.1. Lineage (NCBI taxonomy): Bacteria > Bacillati > Cyanobacteriota > Cyanophyceae > Oscillatoriales > Microcoleaceae > Microcoleus > Microcoleus sp. S36a_B3. The sequence goes on from NZ_JAUBPN010000001.1 coordinate 436,525, forward strand.
TTCAAGCTATATCATTAAAAAAACCTATGATAATTATGAGGATAGCTCTCAAAAAGGGCGATCGGGCAAATCGTCGATAAATTCCAGGGAAAAAGTGATTTTTGTAGCTGTTGATATTTGCTTTAGCCATTAAAGTTTAGAATTAAGTTTTTAGTCTTTTGTAAATTACCCATGCTCAAACAAAGCGATTTTGTTAGGAATCCAGACACTAATCGAGTAGAGGTGCTTTCCGAAGCACTACCTTACATTCAAAACTTTGCTGGCCGCACAATTGTAGTCAAATATGGCGGTGCGGCGATGAAAGATAGCACTCTCAAAGACAAAGTAGTTCGGGATATTGTGCTCCTAGCTTGCGTGGGGATGCGTCCGGTTGTAGTTCACGGCGGCGGCCCAGAAATTAATATTTGGTTGGAAAAATTGGGAATTGAGCCGCAATTTAAGGATGGTTTGCGAGTAACTGATGCGGCCACAATGGAAGTCGTAGAAATGGTTTTAGTGGGGAAAGTAAATAAGGAAATTGTTTCGTTAATCAACCAAGCAGGCGGCAAAGCAGTGGGATTGTGCGGCAAGGATGCGAATCTGATTCAAGCTCGTCCAGATGGCCGCGAGGGAATTGGATTTGTTGGTGAAGTTAGCGGCGTGGACACCAACATTTTGGAGTCCTTGGTGAACAGCGGTTATATTCCGGTGGTATCGAGCGTGGCGGCGGATGAACGCGGTCAATCTTACAACATTAATGCTGACACCGTAGCCGGGGAAATTGCGGCTGGTTTGGATGCAGAAAAGTTGATTTTGATGACTGATACTGCGGGAATTTTGGAGGATTATCACAAGCCGGAGAGTCTGATTGCTAAGTTGGATATTCAAGAAGCGAGACAGTTAGTTGAGTCGGGAGTTGTGTCTGGGGGGATGATTCCGAAGGTTAATTGTTGTGTGCGAAGTTTGGCTCAGGGTGTGAAGGGCGCTCACATTATTGACGGGCGAATTCCTCATGCTTTGCTGCAAGAAATATTTACGGATGCGGGGATTGGCTCGATGATTGTTGCTTCTGAGTTTAGCGGGGGGAAGTTAAGGTATAAGTAGGGCGTGAATTTTAGTTTGGGGCGGGTAAGTGAAGCGATAAATCATTGCTTTACCCGTCCAGAGAATTGCTTTCTAGTTTGCCAGTAGGACTTGTGGAAACTGTTGTTGAAGTCTATGATACGGGAAGAGAATGTCAGTATTTAGTGGAATTTGCTGATAGTCAAGGGATTGAATATGCTATGGCTATTTTGAAGGTATATGAAATTTTAATTCCGCAATATGAACTTGCAGTTGCTTAGTAATGTGAGGGGAATGAAAGTTGGATAAGGGATCTCGCACTTTCGGACAATAAGGGATCTCGCAATGCAGGGATTCGACATGGAAAAGGCGATATCCCTTTTGGTTGTTTGGGGAAAAAAGGGATATCGCTATCAATCTTTACTCTCGAATGCGAATTCTGTAAACTTCTACCAGTAGTAATTTACCTCGATAATGCTCCTCACTATCGTGCAATGATAAGTATTCTGTTAGCCTTGCCATCAACTGAGGAATTATTTCCGGGTGATTTCTCAGTTGAAGAGAAATGATTCCTTAATATGAACTTGGCGGATAAGTCACAATATCTGCGAAGTCTCCATTGAGAGAAACAAGTATGGTATTTAATTCCTGAGCTTTGACAATGACAATAGTATCTGGAGATTCAATTGGAATGTAATCTCCCCCTACAAAAACTTCATGTTCGTTATCGCGAAGGATTTGAATAATAGACTTAGGAACGCATTGGTCAATAAAGAATCTTAAACTCATTAGGCAACTGTTTCAAAATTCGACAAATCGCGAGCATAATCAAGACAAGCAGCTATCTGTTCTTTGGCGATATCTGGAAACTCATCTATGATTTGTTCGACAGTGTTATTGGATGCTAAATATCCTAAAATTAGACTAACGGGAATTCTAGTTCCTTTGATTCTTGGTTTACCTCGCAGTACATCGGGGGTACTAACGATATGTTCTCTCCAGTTTACAGGCATAACTTGTCCTTGTTTAATCTGATAAGTTATATTATCTAATCTGACAACTTATATTTTAACTTAAGGAAAGGCGAGATCCCTTTTGGTTGTTTCGGGGAAAAGGGATCTCGCAATGCACGGACAATAAGGGCGATTCCCTACGGGATAGCTTCGCACGCGCGTACTTTGGGATTCATCATGGGAAAGCCAAGATCCCTTTTGGTTATTTGGGGGAAAAGGGATCTCGCCACAAATAGTAAAATCTGCTTAACATTTGAAAAGTGAATATTAGGTCATGTTAAACTACAATTAGTCGGACGGCGTTGTAGGGTAAGTTATAATCAAGATCGATCTGTCCGGTTAATCTCCCATGACTACACAATCTGCTTCGCGTTATGTCGCACCTCACCCTGAAATCTTGCAAGGGGAACCAATTATCGCGGGAACGAGAACTTCCGTGAATTGTCGCGTTTGGGTATTACTCCTGAAGAAATTCCGATGCAATTACCTCATCTGAAATTAGCTCAAATTTTTGACGCATTGAGCTTTTATTTGGATAAGCCGGAAGAAATAAATACTTATATTGAGCGCAATCGAATTCCCGAAGAATTGATTCATCCTGCTGTGAAAGCTGCCCTAAAAAAAACGTGAAACTATAATTTATTTGTTATACTTTAGGCATAATGCTAGTTTGTAAATCAGATGAACACGATCGCGATCGCCCTTTCAGATGAACGCCTACTAAAATTACAAAAACTCGCGAACAACTTAAATGTCTCGATAGAAGAGTTAGTTTTAATAGGCATAGAAAACTTACTCGCACAGGAAAAAGTTTCTTCACAAAATACCGCTCAAAATATTCTCAACAAAAAGGCTGAAATCTCCCCAGAGATAGTTAACAAATTTTATGCACTAGCCTCGGATTGGGAGGAAGATGTTGCTGGACTGTCTTCAACTGCCCAAATGTCTCAGCATCCTGCCTATCAGGAAATTATTAGTATGGGAACTAAAATCCTACCGCTGTTGCTATCAGAATTGAAAAAAAATCCTGTTTACTGGTTGTCGGCTTTGGGTGCAATTACGGGGGAAAATCCGATTAAACCAGAACAAAGGGGAAGGATAAAACAGATGGCTTCAGCTTGGATTGAGTGGGGTATAAATCAAGGCTACGCGATTGAAGAGAATGTATAGAAGACCCGAATTTGAATTTAAGTGGCCGAATTTGTATCGCACGGATTATCAAATTACTAGCCCCAAATCTCAAGAATATAACTGCTTTGCATGGGCTGCTGGGGAAGAGGATCGTTGGTGGCAACCGATACCTGGAGAGCAATTTTATTAGCCTGACGGCGTGCCACAAGAGGAGACTCTAGAAGAGTATATTCAGGCTTATGAAATGCTGGGATATGAAATTTGTAAAGGCGATAGATTAGAAGTTGGATATCAGAAAATAGGGCTCTATGTTGATTCCAAGGGTATTCCAACTCATGCAGCCAGACAATTGCCTAATGGTAAGTGGACGAGTAAGCTTGGCTGGTTGGAAGATATCGAACACGAACTTGATGGATTGGTTGGCGACAGGTAGGGAGTTGTCGGTCACATTCTCAAACGTGCGGTAAATTAGGGGAGGAATCTCGCAATGCACGGACAATAAGGGCGATTCCCTACGCGATAGCTTCGCACGCGCGTACTTTGGGATTCAGCATGGGAAAGGCGAGAGCCCTTTTGGTTGTTTCGGGGAAAAAGGGATCTCGTACTTTCTCTAACTTTACTTAACTGGCTTCCAACTATCGAGAGATTCCCGAATCGAACTTAATTGACTGAGGTACTCAATAAGCTTAGCTTTTTGATACTCAAGACGAGCCAGAATTTCCGGCGCTTCTGCTTCTTTCGTTTCCCGTTCCTTCAAAACGCGATCGAAGTCATTTTGAAACCTGTTGATATAATCATTGATTTGCCGTTCTGCACTTCGGAAATCAGCTTCCACCTGTTTTCCAATGACTCGCTCTAACAGTTTTTTATTTCTAGCTGTCTGCTCATCTATTTTGCGGTCGATCGAATCTAATGTTTGGCGTAAATCAACTTCAAAGAAGGAGCGATTTTCCATTACAGGAACATCAGCATGATAGACTTCATCTGAATTGCAACAGCGACTTTTTCTCCCTGTTTCTTTCTTGCTAGTTCCCACAACTACTGCTAATTGGACATCTTTAATCCGTGCATCAATTCCGGGAAAATCAAAGCTGGGAAATTGAATCGGGTTGATGTTGAGTTTCACCTGCAAAGCATCGCCCAGATAAGCAGACAGTTCATCTGAGATTTTTTGGATATCTTTTTGAATTATTTTGGCTAACTCTTTGCGAATATTTGTTCCATCTCGAACAAGCTCATCTTGAGTATCTATCCACCAATTATGAATGTGTGGCGCACAAAACTCATTGATAGTTTCAACAATTTTCCCAGCTTCTGCCTTCGTTTTACACCGGATAATGCACGGATCGAACTCTTCACTCTCAACAATCTGTTCAGAGGCAGAGGTACTGAAAGCTTGTGGAATAGACTCACCCAGTATATCCAACAAGGATGCACCTAACTTAAAGACTCTCCCTAGGCTTTGACCAAAGCCAGGGATTAATTCTAATACGGCTTCTCCCATGTCTCCTACTCTTTGTCCCCAGCCTATATTATCAGATGTTGCTGGTGGTAGTTGACGACTTTGTTGAGTTTTTTTAGGCTTTGGAGAGTTGGCGGAACGAGACTTTGCAATTTTATCTATCTCACTGGCTATCTGAGCTTTAGCCTCATTAGCAAATGTGTTAATGCCTTGACTAAATCCTTTGATTAGTGTTTGCTTCTGTTCCTCTACAGTTTTCTTTACAGATTCAATGTTCGCCCTCGCATTCTCCGAACGTCTTCTGTAGTCTTCTACTTTTTCTTTTAGGGCTTCAATTCCCATTTCCCAACCCCTAATCTGTGTATTCTGAGTATCCTCAATTGCCTTAGCAGCTTTATCAAGTTCTGCCACCACCTCACTCAATAAATTCCAGCCTGAATTTTGCGTAATCCTTTGAATGACTGTTTCTTGAATGCTCGGAATACCGCTATCTTGCAAAGCTCTTGGGGCAATTTCTTCAGGTAAAGGAATTACTCTCCTACCTTTTTCATCTCTCTCAGCATATTTGGCACTAAAGAAATCTTCAAAATCTTTTATCTCCTTGTCAGTTGCTTTTCCTTGCTGAATCAGTTTCGCTAAAAGTCCTTGTCGAGAACTAGCAGGGTAAATAACTGGATTGCAAAAGCCAAAGCCAACTAACTCTCGCTCTAAATCTTTAATGACATCAGCAATTTCTTTGTCTCTCTCTGTTTTTTGGTCAACTTTATTCAAAATAAAGTAAATTTTTCCCGTGTTCTCAGCTATAAAATCCTTACGATTTTCAACAACATCCTTAAACAAATCAGCAACCGCATTATCTTTGTAGGAAGCGTAGTTTAAAATAAACAGAATGGCATTGCAGGTTCGCAGTGCTTCTAGTGCTGTCTGCTTCAGTTCATTAATGTTGAAGTTGGCAGACTCCCACTCATTAGGGCCAGGAGTATCAACTAAGGTAAAGCCTGTGAGAGAAGATAATTGGCTAATTGCTTCAATCGGATGCTCTATCTCAAAGCGTGTAATGTTATCAGGATTGCCTTGTTCTCTGATTTCACGGGTACGCTGCAGGAATTTTTGCTGAATTTCGCCAGCGTCACCCTTAACAAGAATGACTGGTTTTCTTTGTCCTTCTCGATACTCTAAAAGTTTAGGAGTTTCGCCCGGTTTAATGTGTCGGACATCTGTACGGCAGATAGTACAGGCGGCCGTTTCACTCGCCAGCACATCAGCACCGATGATAGAATTTAAGAAGGTGCTTTTGCCAGCTTTCATTGCTGCTATGACGGCTACTTGATACTTCTGATCTTGCAAAGCCTTTAAAGCTTTGTTAATTTCATCTTCAATGCTTTGTAGCCCTTGACTTTCATCTCCCTGAATGCGGAGTCCGTCACGCAATTCTTTGAGATATTGTAAGAGGAAAGTGCCTGTACTGTCAATGCTGGTGTATGCTGCTTGAAATTCTTGAGAAGACATAAGTTGACACTTTTTAGTTGAGGGACGGGCTAAGTTAAAGCTAGAAATTCGCGGTTCAAATTGATAGAGATTGTGCGCTTACCAACCTATCCGCCAGGGGTTTTTAACCCCCGGCGGACTCCTGCAACAAGCGCTCAACATCAACAACCGACTTTAGTTATTAGCCAGAAACTTAAGTCCCTGGCGCGAGTCAATGTTTAGTCAGAAAGAGCCTTGCTAATCCCGTAAAATGCCAAACCTGCCAATGCACCTACGGCTATACCAACGGGGCCAGCAGCAGCACCCATACCAGCACCTCCACCAATAGCACCAATTGCCGTAAAACCAGAAGCAGCTACCACACCAGCACCCGCAGCAGCACCCGCAGCAGCGGAACCTGCTGCTTTCGCTATTTCATCACCTTTAGCCATTGGAATACCTCAGTTTAAGGAACAAAAACTAACTGTCTGACTAACGAAAGTTAACTAAACAGGCAAAATTTGAAATATTGAGATCGCACTTTCCGGCTTATCTAAGTATTTGCACTTAGACAATGAGTCGGTAATTTAATACTAGACTACCTATTGTTAGCCAGCAACTAACAAACGCTAGCAATTTCGGTTATGCTATCGTTAGCCACATCTCAACACACCCGACAATGGCATCAAAAGAAGACTTATTTGCCGAAGCCGGCAAACACTGGGACTTAGAAAGGCTATACCAAGCTTTCGCAGAAGCTAAACGGCAAATCTCACCCCGATCGCGCCGAGGACTCACAGAAACCGAAAAACTCTACCTCCGAGGCTTGCTTTCCGGTTGCAGCCCCGCCGAAATCGCCCGCCAACTGTTTCAGACTTCCAAAAGTGCAGAGGTTTATTTATGTAAAACTTTATACCAATATGTGAAAAAACTCGCCGATGTACCTAACGAACCTGTAGGAAATTGGCGCAATATTTGCGATCGGCTACAGGAAGCTGGATATAAAATACTCTCTTCTCCAGAATTTAAAATAAATAATTCTATACCTACAGAAGCATTAGTAAAAATAGTTAATATAGGTTTTAAAGAAAGTACAGTATCAATTGATATTAACATTCGACTAGAATTCCCCTCAACTTCAGAAACCCCAAAAACCGAAGACTTGAATCAAGACGGTTAGATGGGCGATTCCCCCTCAACCAGCAATCTTACAGAAAAGCTTGAAGGTCTGAGAATAACATATAAAACAGTATAAATGGTATAATTACAATCGAGAGCAATTCCTTCACGGTGGAGGTTTGAAAAATGAGATTTATCAATCCCAAAACAGATTTTGCCTTTAAAAAAATCTTCGGCGACGAACAAAACAAAGACATCCTCATCAGTTTTCTCAACGCCATCCTCTATCAAGGCAATTCTGCGATCGAATCTTTAGAAATCCTCAATCCCTATCAACCACCCAAAATTAGAGGAGTTAAAGATACTTACTTAGATATCCGAGCCAAGCTGAATAATGAGCAAACAGTTATTATCGAAATGCAGGTATTGAATGTAGAAGGCTTTGAAAAGCGGATTTTGTACAATGCTGCTAAAGCTTATTCGATTCAACTCGATACGGGAGCAGATTACACGCTACTAAATCCGGTAATTGCCTTAACTATTACTGACTTTGAAATGTTCCCCACTCTCGACAAAGTAATTTCCCGCTTTGTCCTAAAAGAAAGAGATTATCTGGTTGACTATCTAATTTATGATATTGAGTTAGTATTTGTCGAATTACCTAAATTCGGCAAAAAACTAGAGGAATTAGAAACGCTAACCGATAAGTGGATATATTTCCTGAGAAATGCCAAAAGTTTAGAACTCGTACCGGAACAAATGGGAGAAGTGCCAGCAATTCAGAAAGCTTTTGAAGTTGCAAATCGCGCCGCTTTAACCCGCGAAGAGTTGGAAGATTTAGAACATCAGGAAATTTACATACAAGACCAGCGGAATGCTATTACTAAAGCTGTTAAGCAGGCTGTTTCACAGGCTGTTTCACAGGCAATGAAGGAAAAAGCGCTTGAAATTGCCAAAGGACTTCTGGATGTGTTAGATGAAGCAACGATCGCCCAAACAACCGGATTGAGTATTGAGGAAATTCAAAAGTTGAAACAATCAAGGTAAAAAGCGATCGACTATCAAGAATCCTTCGACACTTGCTCAAAATCTTCCGAATCCCCCGCTAAACCAGAACCCTCGCCATTCCTCAACCGTGGCGATTCCCCATTACCCGCACTCGCAGCGTAACTCCCAGAATACCTGTCATCCAAACCCGAATCCCTCAGCGAAATCGCACTTCTTTGACTCGCCGACAATCTATCTGATCGGCGATTTGTCCCAGAAATCGGCGGCTTCCGAGTTAAACTTTTCCAAGCTGCCATCACCCCAGTCACCACGCTGCGAGTTGTCACCTGCACGTTGTGCGCCTGCTTCTTGGCGCTACCAATACTGCGATCGACCTGTTTGACAACCTCCCCCGCACTTTGCACCCCATCGCTAACATCATCCGTCAACTCGCTAATTTCCAGCCCCGTCAACCGAATCGCCTCCAAAGTAGGCGGAAACTCGCGCGCAAGCGTGTCAGCGAGCTTTTCGACGCTGCGGGCTGCCCTTGCTAGCGCTTGCACCGCAGGTATTAAAGTCACTAAAACAGCAGTTAGGCTAACCGCCACTAGCAAAATTGAAAGTCCTAGCCAGAATATGGGATCACTCACTTGAATCTCGGATTTGGGGTTTGGGATTTCATGTAATTTAGCGGACAGGAGGGCGCAACGGAGGACTTACTTCGACTTCAGTTTCCGACAGTGTTTGGCGTTCCCGCTGAGTTGCTTCCAAACCGGCCGCGATCGCCTCTTTGAGTCTAACCAAAGTTTCGTCCCAATTACGCAGTGCAGTTTCCGAAAGTCGATCGGCCTGCAACTGCACGCTACTCGATAAATCCTCCGCCAACTCCGGCAAAGCATCGGCCGATTTTTTCAATATCTGCCGCGTCTCCTTGCCCGGTCGCGGCGCCATCAGCAACCCAGTCACGGCCCCGATCGCAGAACCCACCAACAGACCGCCAATAAATAATCCCGAACGTTTAGATGACATTTTTATAACTACTCTCTCTCCATACGTTTTAGGATAGCTTACCTCAAAGCTCGATCGCGCTTGGACCAGAGCATTCGCCCCAAACCCACCAATCCCAAAAGTTGCCGAACCTGTTGCAGTTGCAATTCCAGTTGTTGATAATTCCGTCGCAGTTGATGAGCACCTTGTTGCCTTTTAGCAAAAAAATCCGGTGATTTACCGAGGACATTGCTGCTGCAGCGATCGATTGCTGCAATCCGAAACTCCAAAAGTGCGATCGTCCGCCTAATTTTCCACACTCTCGCAGCTATATAAAAACACACTATAGATATTAGTAGATTGATAATTACAACACCCGTCAGCATTTCTCACCTATTTTCAACTACTAATCTACCCGGATATTTATGGCGGGGTAGCAGCAACATCCCGCCAAATATTTTGTAGAGATACCACAATGTTGTGTCATAAAATATGTTGTAGAGACGCAACATTGTGGTGTCCCAATCTATTTGTCCCTATCCATAAGGCGCGTAAAATTTTAAGCCTGAGACATAGCAGGCAAACAAACCTTAGTACCGCCCAAACCGCAATAACCGTTCGGGTTTTTAGCAAGATATTGCTGGTGATAGCTTTCTGCGTAATAAAACTCAGGAGCCTCCAGAATTTCTGTGGTAATCTTGCCGTAACCTTCCGCCGTCAGAGCTTGCTGGTAAGCATCGCGCGAAGCTTCAGCTAGCTGTTTTTGCTTGGCTGAATAGGTGTAAATGCCCGATCGGTATTGAGTACCCGAATCATTACCCTGCTTCATTCCTTGAGTCGGATTGTGACTTTCCCAAAAAACTTTGAGCAGCGTTTCGTAACTCACTACCTTCGGATCGAACACAACCAAAACAACTTCATTGTGTCCCGTCATCCCGCTGCAAACTTCGTTATAAGTAGGATTCGGAGTAATCCCCGCCGCGTAACCCGCAGCAGTCGAAAAAACTCCATTTTGCTGCCAAAATTTCCGTTCCGCGCCCCAAAAACAGCCCAAACCAAACACGGCAATCTCCATGCCGTTTGGAAAGGGAGGTTTGAGCGGATTGCCGTTAACAAAATGAGTTGCCGGTACCGCTATCTGCTCTGCCCGTCCCGGCAAAGCCTCTTGAGCAGAGGGCAGGCTCGACTTTTTGCCAAATCCAAATAGCACCATAAATTTGTGAGGGCGATCTCTGATAAACGTCTTTACCTTACTTAATAATATCAGATATTCACTGAAAATAGTGGCACTTTTGAAGGTAAAGGCTAAAGAGCATAAGGCTGAGTTGTTTTTCCGAGTGTTGGTGATACTGCTCACATCCAATGCAGCTTTCAATCACATTAAGCCGTGTTATGTATCACTCAAAATCACCTAAAATATCACTTATTGTTGAGGAATAAATCACGCAGATTTTAGGCAAAATAGCCGATTATTAAATTATAGGGTTGTAGTAGAAGTTATTGAGGACAATTTCTAAGGAGTGTGGACAAATGGCAATTAAATCTTGCAGTGAACCTTTAAAATCTAATCCGTTTATCACTTACCGCGATCCGATTACAGGTAAGTGGATTGTGGTTCAGGAATTGTCGAAAGTAGCGGAAAATTCACAGCTAGCAGCAGCTTGATATTTCTTTGTGATTCGAGCTAAAAATCAACAATGTTTGGCAACTCCTTGGGTACATAAGCTTAGAGGTTTTCGATGATTAAGCAAATCCTATCATATCGAGCAATTGTTCCGAGTAAAATTGGGAGCATTTCATTTTTACAAAACTGAGATTCTCTCCTTTATTATTTTGGGTTTTATGCGGACTAAAGTCCTCGCTACGAACCTATTTATAGCGGTTTTCAAAAAAGTGATGTATGCCCTATGTCGCATAGTACCTCATCTTTCTGATAAAGGCTATAATTGTTTTTATGCCAGAGCTAATGAATTCTAATTTTCAGCATTGCTCATATCTTTTCGCAGTTCCAAGTACCGATAGAGATATTCCGAAATTATCCCATGCAAAAACAAGTCGCGCGCTGCATTAAACGGACTGTTTGGCGCTAGCGGATGGCGGTTCACAATGACATGATTCCAATCGCAATTTTCCGTAATTTCGCTGACGTACACTCCGAAGTTTTCATCTAACTGAAGCGACATCACTGCTCGCGCAAATTCGTCGCTAGTCAAACACAGAGAATAAAATACTTTAAACAATTCGATCGCCGATTCTAAATCCAGAATCCTCAGCCACCTCAGTCTTTCAAAATCAATTGCAACTTCCACAGGTTGAATGCTATCATAATTTATTCCCCGTTTTTTGACAACCTGCAACCAATTGGGATTTGTCAGCATTGCCTGGTTGTAATCCCAGACAAAGTTATACAGAATTAAGTCGTGTTCGAGAAAGGCATTATCAGCTAAATCGCTAACTGTGCGCGGATAAAGTTTTGATTTTTCAATCTGGGTGTCCGGGCCGTTATCAATCAAGAAGTTGATAATGTTTGAACCCGCGTTTATATGCCGCACAATTAAATAACAAGCTTCTGGCGAGACAAAGTTATTTAGGAAAAATGCGGCCGATTTGTGCATTAAAGTGTAAGCGCGAAATTGAAAGGGCAACAGGCGCTTTGTTGTCATAATTACCGCCAGCAACAAGTTAGCAATTACTTTGATCGGGATGAGCAAATAACTGCGAGTCCAGTTTTGTAAATCCCCGATCATGTATGCTTTTGCAACTAAATCGACGGGAATTGACCGATCGCAAAACAGGACATCCCAAACATTCGGATCGCGGCGGTTGTAGGGTTTCGTAACATAAGGGATTTTTCGCTCATCCTGGAGATTTTCCGTATCTTGTTTTTGCAGCTTTTGCATTAGCGGATTTCCTCCAATTGCAGCAAATATAAACGAGCAGTAACGCGGGCAGTTTTGACAATGCGGTGGGCGATATCATCCGTCATCCATTCGGCATTAATTAAATTTTCTAGTTTAGCTAAATGCGACTCGTCATTAACTCCGTGATAAGCTAAAAACGATACTTGTTCGTCTTGCAAACCGAGAGTTTCCTTAATTTCTTTTGCCCACTTGAGAGCCAACCGATTTCCCAATCCTTCGATTATAAACATACTACCAATTAAATCGACCGGATTTTCCCGCGATGCTTGGTGGAAGATAAAAGCTGATAGAGCTTCGCTGCCAATATTCTTATCATATTCGACAATTTTTGACAACTCGCCGCCGACAGAAACATAATTTTTTTCTAGCATTTGATAGTCGCGGTGTTCGTCTTGGGCGTGGCCGATAAAAGTCGATCGCAGGCGAAAGTCAGTCATGTTAGAAGCAGCACGCGCAATCCAGCGAGCACCCTCGACAACTTGCGGGCGGAGATTGCACAGCAATGCTTGATAGTCTTCTATTGTAAACTCTCCCCGGTACAATTTGCGGACAATGGGAACAGAACGAATTTCGCGATCGAACTTCAGCCAAATCCAGGCTAACTCCCGCAACAAATAAGCTTGCGGAGAGTTGGGCTGTTGCGGTTTAACACTTTCGAGAGGCGAAGCTTCGGGAACATCAACGGATTTAGAGATTTGAGAAATCATAGATTTCTTGGCATTTTCCACAACAGTTAACATCATGTAAGCTGTTGTAAAGCGGCCGCTTTCCGGGACAAAACAAAAGATTTTTTGTCCCGGCTGCAATTTGCCAGAATTGAACAATTCTTCTAACATTAAATAAATCGAGGCGCAGCCTGTATTTCCCCTGGTGTACAAGTTGGTAAACCATTTTTCTTCAGGAATCATGCAGCCTGCTTGTTCCAGAAGTTCCACAATTTGTTCCCGAAAAAAGTGAGAGGAATAGTGGCACAACAGCCAGTCGATTTCCTGCGGAAAAACTTTTCCTGCTTTAATCAATCTCAGCCAACCTTCAACGCCTAATTGCATTACATTGTCGAGCAAGCGAATATTTTGCCGCAAGTCAAAAGCTCCTGCTGCGGCTGCATCGAGGTAGGAAGAATAATCTAACCAGCTTTTGGTTGCTGTGGGGCTGGCTAATCCTGAATACATACAAACTGGATAGGCGTTGGCGTGGGAAATTAATTCAATCCATTCTATTTTTAAGCTAATTCCTGTGTTGTTGGGATGGTTTTGCAGCAAAAATGCTCCGGCACCGTCTGATAGCATCCAGCGCAGAAATTCTGTATCGAAAGGCAGGGGTTTTCCGGCTTGGACTGATGTTTCTGCTTCAAATTTGGTGTTTTTGAACAGGCGCGAGGGAAATTCGGAGGCGACGGCGATTGCTGTTTGTTTTTTGCCGAGTTCGAGTTGAGATGCGGCGTAGTTTAAGGCGGTAATTCCGGCACAGCAAACTCCTTGAGTGGAAACTATTTCTAGGGGAGATAATTCAGAAAGTTCGCCGTGTACTGTGCTGGCAAATCCCGGTACTAATAAGTCTGGTAAAGTGGTGGCGCAGGCTAGCAAGTCGATCGCCCTTGGTTCCAAATTAGCTTGGGCGATCGCGTCACGGACGGCAAAAGCTGCCATTTGGCTGTTAGAATACAGTGTTTGCTGCTGTTTGTCGATCGCGTAATAGCGCTGTTTAATCCCGTTGCTGTTGAGAATGCGCTGTCTGACTCGCGAAGGGCGCGAGGCAATTTTGCCCAAATACTCCTCCATCTCATCATTATTAATTGGTTTTCCCGGCAAAAATTTTCCAATCCGATTGATATAAGCACTGTACATCGCGTCAACCTCTAAAATTGCTAATTTACTTTGTTAAATCAAGCCCGAAAATATCTAAAATTAATTGTGCTTTGGGAAGCAGCGAACTTGCAATGAGCAACCAGTTATATTGTAGAGTTGGGCGAAATCAGACAAGTTGACCAACAATAGCAAGAAGTAATGTGAAGCGGGGTGAAGTTTTTTGTAAAATTGAGCCAATATGTAACTAAAGTTCCTTCGCTGCTTCCCGACTCAAATGGATATTGCTTCACTAGATGCTTGGTATTCTCAATCACAGCGCCGCGCGGCTGTTTCGCTGTTGATGAAACGAGTAGGCGTAACTCGCACTAGGGCTGAATGTTTTATACGGCTTTGGATTTACCTATCAGTCAAACAGCTTCAGGAAAGCCAGCCCAGCCTCAAACCGCCGCTGGTTAAACTGGAATTGCTAGCAACAGAAGTGCAGTGCACTCATCGGGAAGCAGCAGAACTATTTTACTCCGATTCCGATCGCGGGAGCGATCGCGCCGCCGGCATGATGTTAGACAAATTAGCAGCACTAGGATTGATCGCAAAACACTTTGACGGTAACGCTACAGCAATTCAAATTCAACCAGTTTCCGACATTTTAGATCCCGCGCCGCCGGAAAATTCAGTCAAACTCAAATTAGATAATTTTAATCCTCGGTGCGATGCAATTCCCGTTGCAAATTTACTAGCAACCAATTACAACTGGATGAATCGCAGCACTAACGCAGTTCCCTACCAAATCGCTAAAATTCTCCGACTTTTGGCAGGCAAATATTCAAAAGGAATGCGAGTTTTGCGCCGCTGCGACAATCTGAATCCTGTAGGTTTTTACTTATTGTATCCCACCGCAGCCGAATCGGAAGTTAATTTTTTTAACGCACCCAGTAAAAGCCTGCATTTAAGTTCGGTTGCTGCTGAGATCGATCCTTTTATCATGGCACTTCCGGGAGATGAAAATTGCCAGTCAGTATTTGTTCGCAGTTGGATGATAGATCCGCAATATTTAGAAGAATACCGCGTTATTTTTCTCGAACACATCCAGAAAGTTTTAGTAGAAATGAAACAAGATTTTCCCAATCTTTGCGATTTGCACACGCTAATCATTCACCCGATGTACGAAAAAATGAGTTTTGCTTTGGGGTTTCAAAAGACTAATAGTGATGCTCAACTATCTCTTTATTGGATGTATTTAGCGTTGGATAGATTTTTAGCGCTGGATATTAAGGAAGCGCTAAAAAATTTGTAAGTCGGCGGTTTTAACCGCCCCGTCTTCGTAGTTTACAAAACCTCGCGATTGAGATAAGGTTGCAGCACTTCCGGCACTTTTACCGTCCCGTCCGGCTGCTGGTAATTCTCCAAAATTGCCGCCATTGTCCGGCCCACGGCTAAACCGGAACCGTTGAGGGCGTGCACGAATTGAGTGCCTTTTTTCCCCGCTTCTTTAAAGCGAATGTTAGCCCGCCGCGCCTGAAAATCTGCGACGTTGGAACAACTGGAAATCTCGCGGTATTTGCCGGCATTCGGCAGCCACACCTCTAAATCGTAGGTTTTTGCTGCTGCGAAACCCAAGTCGCCGGTACAAAGCTCGATCGTCCGATAAGGCAATTTTAGCGCCTGCAAAACTCCCTCAGCATCCTGCACGAGCTTTTCGTGTTCTGCCTCGGAGGTACTCGGATGCACCAGTTTCACCAATTCTACCTTATTAAATTGGTGCAACCGAATTAATCCCCGCGTATCTTTGCCGTAACTGCCAGCTTCTCGGCGAAAGCAAGGAGTGAAAGAACAGTGATAAATTGGCAACTGTTCCGCTGTTAATATTTCACCTCTGTACAAATTCACCACCGGAACTTCGGAAGTAGGAATTAACCACAAATCGTCTCTATCGCACTTGAAACTTTCTTCGGCAAATTTTGGCAATTGACCCGTAGCAGTCAGAGATTCTGAGTTGACTAAAAATGGGGGAATTACTTCTATATAACCAGCTTTAGTGTGGCGGTCGAGCATGAATTGAATAATCGCTCTTTCCAGGGCTGCACCAGCTCCAATTAAGGTAATAAATCGAGGCGCTGCGATTTTTACTGCCCGTTCAAAGTTAATGATTCCTAGTTTTTCGCCAATTTCCCAGTGCGGCAAAATATCGGGATTTTGGGGAATGTATTCGTCTCCCCAGCGCCGAATTTCGATGTTTTCTTCTTCGTTTTTGCCCAAGGGGGTTGATTTACCCGGCAAGTTGGGCAAGGGCAGCAATAGAACTTCTATTTGAGCTTTGAGGTCTTTTTCCTGTGCTTGCAATTCGTTCGACTGCGCGCCGACTTCGTTGCCTTCTGCTTGCAAAGTCTGAATTTCGGGGGATTCGAGGGGTAAACCCGATTTTCTTTTTTGGCCGATGAGTTTGGCTATTTCGTTGCTGCGGGCTTGCAGTTGCGATCGCTTGCCTTCCAACTCCCGCTGCTGTTTGTCTAACTGCAAAATCGGCTCGATTTCATAGTTGCCTCCTCTAGTGTTGAGGCTTTCTTGCACGGCTTGCGGGTTTTCTCGGATTAATTTGAGGTCTAGCACAGATTTTTTCTAAATTTTCAATTTTATAAGGATTTGCGATCGGAAACCCGATTTCGTGGAAAATATTGGCTTTGGCAAGCATAAATCTACGAATTCACAGGGTTTCTGAGGATTCTTGCGTCTGTCTTATCTTAGGTTAACAGGGACTATATCCTCAGACATACAAGCTTTGGCAATCATTTAGCACCTCAACGATAACTTATTCTCATTGAAAAATTTGCTTGGTGTCACCCATGATGGGTGACACCCCACAAAATGATGCTATAGTAAGCACATTAGTAGATGCACCCTGATAATTTTCTCCCCTAACCAGCGATGGTGAGGGGATTTTTGTTTTGGGGATCGCAGGAAAGTTAAGATAGGAAGGCGGTTGAAACCGCCCAGTCTTCTTATCGGGAGAAAAATGCGATCGACAAATCACCTATTCTGTTTCCTAGAAATATTTTCCAGCGAAGGCGGCATTCAATCCTACGCCCGAGACATCCTGAAAGCTTACCTGTCACTAACCGCAGCCAACAACTTTCCGCCACAAGCAGAAGTTTTGCTATTGCGAGATTCTCCTGATTGCCAAAATCCCTTCGAGTCAAAAAATCTCAAATTCTCTTACCTAAAAACTGATCCCGTTTGGCTTGGTCGTCTTAAGTTTGCCGCAAAATTGCTAACTTGTTTGCTGCAAAAACGACCGGAACGGGTTTTTTGCGGTCACATCAAACTCGCACCGCTAATTAAAACCTTATGCCAGCCGCTGGGAATTCCCTACACAATTTTAACTTACGGCAAGGAAGTTTGGGAACTGCTGCCACCAAAATATCAAATAGCAATGAGAGACGCTGACAGCATTTGGACGATTAGCAGGTACACGCGCGATCACACTTGCGAACTTAACAATTTAAATCCTGACAAATTCCAAATAGTGCCTTGTACTGTAGATGAAAATATATTTACGACTGGGCCCAAACCTGTGCATTTATTAGAAAAATACGATCTGGTTGGTGCTAAAATATTGATAACTGTAGCTAGATTGCGATCGCACGATAGTTACAAAGGAGTCGATGTCACAATTCAAGCTTTGCCGGAAATTGCCAAAAGTTTTCCCAATGTGAAATACTTAGTTATTGGACGCGGGGACGATCGCCCGAGATTAGCTAAACTCGCCGCCGATTTGGGAGTTACCGAAAGAGTAATATTTGCGGGTTTTGTACCGACACAAAATTTAGCAGAACATTACCAGTTGGCGGATGCTTATGTAATGCCCTCCCAGGAAGGCTTCGGTATAGCTTATTTAGAAGCTTTAGCTTGCGGAGTACCGGTGCTGGCGGGGGACGCGGACGGTTCGGCAGAGCCGCTGCAAGATGGTAAACTGGGATGGCGAGTTCCTCACCGAGATTCGGCAGCAGTAGCGGTTGCTTGTGTAGAAATTTTGCGAGGAGAGGATCAAAGGTGCGATCGCCCTTGGTTGAGGGAACAAACCCTGGCAAAATTTAGTTTTCAATCGCTTTGTCAATCTTTACAAGGGATTTTTCAACCCTCTGACTCCGATCGACTTATGCTGTAGAGAGCGGTTTCGGCCTGTACAATAGCCAAATTAACTCGATCGACCGCGTGAATTTCTCAGTAGGATAGAGTTATGCCTACCCGCAAAGACACCAAAGGAGACCACCGTGAACCAAGGCACCCCCAAAATATCTTTAAATCTACCCCGTATTAGCAATTGGCTGATACTGCTGGGCATCGCCTGCGTGTTGGGATCAATTGGTTTGGGTTGGATAGTTAAATCAGTATTGATTGTAGTAGGTTTGTTGCTGCTGACACCTGTAGTCGCATTTTTCGCACTTCAGTGGTGGCTGAAACGCAATTTAATTGAAGACAATTGTCCAGTTTGTCAATACGAATTTACAGCTTTAAATCAAACTCAGTTTCAGTGTGCTAATTGTGGCGAACCTCTGAAAATAGAGGAAGGTCATTTTAGCCGTTTGACGCCGCCCGGTACGATCGATGTTACCGCCGTGGAAGTATCATCAGTACAACAGTTGGAAGAATAGTTAGTTCTTATTGGTTATTGGTGATTAGTGTTATTGGTGATTGGTTATTATAACTAACAAATAACAAGCAACAAATAACAACTAACAAATAACCAATAACAACTAACCAATAACCAAAATTATTTTTCTAAACGCACTGCATACCACTGCAAAAATTTTCCGGGACCGACATCTAATTCACAATAAGTATCAATTAAATACTTAGCTTGTTCTTCCACAGAAGATAATTTGAGCAAATCCTGTGGCAAATCTTCGTGTTCCCCGGCTAAAACCTCTTTCAGCTTTTCTAATAATTCCGCCGCCGTCAAAAACTGCTCCGGCTGGTTTGTTTCTAACACCACAAAAGTGTCTTCGTCATACAGTGACATAATTTCAAAGGTTCAGGTTAATTATTTCTAAAGTTTCGTCAAGTTAAGCGATCGAAAGTATACACTCTGAATTACCATTTTTCAGCCCCGGTTCGATCGTGTTACAATTGAACAACATCAGAATTCCTACCGGATTACCGTTGTTAACTTAGTTATTAACCGAGTTATCAACAGATCCGACACAGCATTTCTGAGGAGATTTGTCAAGTAAAAACTTGTCAAGTGTCAAATTGTCAAGAAATATTCGATCGGCTGTATCTAATTATAACTGGCACTATACATTCCCATGATCACATCTTCCACTTCAACCCCCGTGGCGCGCAAGCCCTCAAAATCAGAAGGTCTCAAAGAACGCAGCAACTATTTGCGAGAACCCGTTGCGAGTGAACTGTTAGAAGAGACAACCCACTTCACCGAAGAAGGGCTTCAGATTCTAAAATTTCACGGTTCGTACCAGCAAGACAACCGCGACAATCGAGTTAAAGGACAAGAAAAAGACTATCAGTTCATGCTCCGCACCCGCAATCCCGGCGGTTTCGTGCCCCCAGAACTATATCTTACCCTAGACAAGCTATCCGAAGAATACGGCAACCACACGCTCCGCGTCACAACGCGCCAAGGTTTCCAAGTGCACGGCGTGTTGAAGAAAAATCTTAAAGCAGTGTTTTCCTCAATTATAAAAAATATGGGGTCAACCTTGGGAGCTTGCGGCGACTTGAACCGCAACGTCATGGCACCGCCAGCACCGTACAAAAATCGCCCAGAATACGAGTATGCGCTGCAATACGCCAACAATGTAGCCGATTTGCTGGCACCGCAAACCGGTGCTTATTACGAAATTTGGCTGGATGGCGAAAAGGCTGTTTCAGGCGAGGAAGACCCAGCAGTCAAGGCCGCCAGACAGCGAAACGGTAACGGCACAATCTTTCACGACAAGGAAGAACCGATTTACGGCACCCATTATATGCCGCGCAAGTTCAAGTGTTCTGTTACTGTACCGGGAGACAATTCGGTTGATTTGTACTCTCAAGATTTGAGCTTGGTAGTAATTACCAATGAAGCTGGCGAGTTGCAAGGTTTTGATGTGTATGCCGGCGGCGGTTTGGGACGTACTCACAATAAAGAAGAAACTTTTGCGCGGCTTGCGGATGAGATTTGCTATGTTGCCAAGGATGATGTTTACGATTTGGTCAAGGCAATTGTAGCAACACAAAGAGATTTTGGCGATCGCACAGACAGACGACACGCGCGACTGAAATATCTGATTAACGACAAAGGCTTGCAGTGGTTCCGGGCAAAAGTAGCCGAATATTTTGGCAAGCCGCTAGAAGCATTTAAACCCCTGCCTGATTGGAAGTATTTGGATTTCTTGGGCTGGCAGGAACAAGGCGACGGCAAGCTGTTTGTCGGCATTTCCATAGACAATGGCCGAATTAAGGACGAAGGTTCGTTTCAGTTAAAAACGGCTTTGCGGGAAATCGTGCAGAAGTACAATGTGCCGATGCTGGTAACGCCCCACCAAAACGTTTTGATTTACGATATTTCGCCGGATTTCAAACAGGAAATTCAGGGAATACTCGATCGCTGCGGCATTCAGCGGGAAACAGCGATCGACCCCATAGTACGCTATGCGATGGCCTGTCCGGCATTCCCGACTTGCGGGCTGGCGATTACCGAGTCCGAGCGCGTGATGCCGAGCTTTTTAGAGCGAATTCGGGCACTTTTGACCAAAGTTGGTTTAGAAGACGAGCATTTTGTGGTGCGGATGACCGGTTGCCCCAACGGATGCGCCCGCCCTTATTTAGCAGAATTGGCGTTTGTCGGGAGTGCGCCGGAATCCTACCAGATTTGGCTGGGAGGTTCCCCAGACCAAACGCGGCTGGCACAACCAATTGAGCAAAAGCTGCACGTAAATGATTTTGAAGCTTTTCTGGAGCCAATTTTTGTTTATTTTAAGCAAAAACGGCACTTGAGCGAGAGTTTTGGCAATTTTTGCGATCGTGTTGGGTTAGAATCTATCCGTCAATTTGTAACCAATCACCAATCTGCTGACTCGATGACAACTGAGATAAATGATTTAGATGTTACGTCTAGTAACGGCGAAGAGAATGAGACTGCTACTGCTGGCGGCAAAGTCCGTCGTCGAATTAGCGTCCGCGATGAAATCTACAACGAACTCAAGGAAGAAGCCGCCCGTCAGAGCAAGCCGATTACACAGCTAGCGACAGAAGCGATTTCCACTTATCTGAAGAAGATTAAGGAGGAAGGATAAGCCGATTTACGATTGTCAATTTTCCATCGCATCAAATAGAGTTTAGGCAAAAGTAACATAAGGGCAGAGCATTTGCAGAAAAAAAACTTGAATTTGTCAAATAATTCCGGTTGTAAATGCTTTGCCTTTAATATTTATGAGGTGCTTGGTTTTTAGATAAAAACGGCGATTGAAATCACTTCTAGACAAACGATGTCCGCCTGCGCGGACTAAGAAATACATCAGGTAAACAATCCATCTCCTCTCTTCCTCTGCGTTCTCTGCGCTCTCTGCGGTTAAATAAAAAAATCTAATAGAAAACGAGCAATCTAAAATTCAATGGCTCAATTACAAAGATTAGCAGTTACCGCAGCCCAAATTTGTGCTAACCAAATCGATTTAACTAAGGAACAACAGCATTATTTAAATCGGGTGTTGCGGTTGCAAGCGGGCGATCGATTTATTGCGATGGACGGCCGCGGACATTGGTGGTTAGCAATTCTAGCCGCCACGGAAACCGGGTTATTTGCCTCGATAACAGAGGAGATTGCCGCGAACGGGGAGCTTCCGGTGACAGTAACTTTGATGGCGGCATTGCCCAAGGGAAACGGCTTTGATGAGGTTGTCAGGCAGGCGACGGAGTTGGGTGTGGCTAGTATTGTGCCGGTGACGAGCGATCGCACTTTGCTCAAACCTAGTTCTCAAAAGGTCGATCGTTGGAGAAGGATTGCTGCAGAGGCCGCAGAACAGTCGGAACGTCAAATTGTCCCAGAAATTTTAGAGCCTGTTTCCTTTGATTTGGCTGTGAAAAATTGCGGTCAAAAACATCGATTTATTTGTGTGGCTCGCGGGGGAAATCGCCATTTGTGGGACTGCGTGAGCGGTTTAGAACCCCCCCAGCCCCCCTTGTTAAGGGGGGAGCAAGAACCGGAGGAATCCCCCCAGCCCCGCTTGCTAAGGGGGGAGCAAGAAACGGAGGAATTATCGATCGCGATTGCGGTTGGCCCGGAGGGTGGGTGGACTGATGGTGAAGTGGAAAGGGCGATCGAATTTGGTTTTGAGCCTGTCTCTTTGGGTAGTAGAATTTTGAGGGCGGTAACAGCGCCGATGGTGGCTTTATCTTTGGTGGGAGCCGCTTTTGAAAAGTGTCAATCCCCAAAAATATTTCCCTGAGCTGCTAGATATCCTAAACAAAGCTAAAATGTCAATAAGTCGTTGGGCATAAAAGTAAAATGTTAAAATCAGTAAAGGGTATATATCGAGACGGCAAAGTTGTGTTATTAGAAACTCCTGGCGACTTAACAGAAGGGAAAGTTATTGTTACTTTTCTCGCCGAATCAGGATTAGTCGAACTACAATCTCGCGGTATAGATCGCGAACAAGCAGGAGATTTACGCATCAGGTTGAGCAGATTTGCCGAGGATTGGGAACAACCGGAAATGGATGCTTACGATGATTTATAAACGCGGTGATGTAGCGCTGGTTCTGTTTCCCAATGCTGATTTGCGTACTGCGAAGCGCCGCCCAGTTTTGATAGTTCAAGCTAATAATTTGGGGACTGGTTTAGGACAAACCATTACAGCAATGATTACTAGCAATTTAGCTCGTGTTGGACACCCAAGCCGGGTTTTTGTTTCCCTCGCCACAAGGGAGGGCCAGCAAACACGATTGTTGGCTGACTCGGTAATCATGACAGACAATCTGGTGACACTTCTAGAAGTTGAAATCGATCGCAAAATTGGTATTTGGTCAAATATGGCCGCAGTAGATGCAGCTATCAAGCATACTTTGGGAATTCGACCGACAGAGCCAACCCTCGCCCAATCTAAAAATAATCTTTAAATTTATTGAATAAAATCTGTCTTGTGTTATAAAAAATCGTAAAATACGTGGGTTTTATGGTAATGAAAATAAATTTACCGAAAAACCGATCGCCCTTGTGGTCGATCGCACTTGTGACAATCTTAGCTACAGCATCAATTTTCGCACGATCGGGGCAATCTGTCATTGCTCAACAGATTAATTGCGATCGGCCGCAAGGAGATGTGGAAGCCAGAACTTGTATTAGGTTTAGGTATGAAGCCTCAGACAAACGGCTGAATGAGGTTTACAAGCAACTGATTGCTAGTTTGAGTGCCGAAGAGCGATCGATCCTTGCAGAAGCACAATTAGGGTGGATTCAGTTAAGAGATAAAACCTGCGAATTTGAAGTTTATAAAAATCGCGGCGGTACTGGTTATGGAGGTTTTCTCAATGAATGTTTGGATCGGATGACAAAAGCCCGCACAGCGGAATTAGAACAGTATTTAAAAGAAAGATAAAATACCAAGTACACTGTACAACACTTGATACAAATAAATAGAGGCAAGTATTTATGAATAGCCGATCGTCCTTCACCCTCACCCTCAGCCTCATCTCAGCAATTGTTACCGCGATTGCACCAGGAGTTTTCGCCCAACAATTGCAACTACCAGCCAACGCAACCTACATCGATAAAAATTGCAACCTCAACCAACAATTAGCCCCACTTGAAAGATACACTATATTTAGCAGAGAGGAATTTACAACTAACCGTAAAAAATATTGGTTCTACGCAGCCCGCTATCAAGACGGAGCCTCACTTTTCTGTATTTCCGAAAGAATTTTCATCAGGCCTCAAGTTTTAAATGTCGAAAAAATACAAAGACAATTTATTGACAAAGTAGTCCGAGACCCCAAAAACCCAACTGGCTTTATTATCACAGTCCGAGGAGGCAACGGGCCTGGTGCAACAACAACAAATTATCGCTTAGATTTGAGCAATGTCGATCGACCAAAACTCACCCCTCTGTCCGTCCCAAAATAGCGGACGACTCTATCCCCAAATCTTCTATCCATCCTTCAACCGCAGATATAAGGCAGATAAACACACCCCATAGCAGATAATTTCAGGAATTGAAAGCCAATGAAGGCAAGAAATCCAATCAACTTTAACAAAAAACCGCCCAAATATTAGACCAATTTAATAAATACTTCCTAATATATGAAGTTCTAGCCCCTTAATAAGGGGGCGGTTGGGGCGTTCTATGTAGCACTTATTTTGCTCGCATGGTATTACATATTTGCTCGTTACCAGGCTTTGCCTGGTAATGCAGATCCGCAGGCTATGCCTTCTTTGAACTCACAACTTACAGGAGAGAAGACTGCAAAAGATGCTTAAGTTATTAAGTTTTATATCCTAACATAAAAGCCAAACCTATTAACCACTAGCCAAAGCAACAAAACATCAGCCAAGATAGAAACAACCCCATTCCCGCAACCGCCATGACAGACATCCAGGAAATAGTCGCCTCCCTAGAAAGCCAAAACTACAAACAAGCCGCCCAACTCATCAAACAACTGCAAAAAAAATCCCCCGAAAACCCCTGGGTGCAATACTACATCGGCCGCTACTACGAACTCACCAACAACCCCGACAAAGCCCAAACAACCTACAAACAAATACTCCGCGACATCACCAACCCCAAAATCGTCACCCAAGCCCGCCAAGGCATTCAACGCATTGAAACCGCACAACAAAACCTCCGCCAACAAGCCATCGAAACCGCCAAAAACGACCCCAGCAGCCTCGAACCCGGACTCCTGATCCTCGAACCCGTGAGTCCCGAAGACAAGCCCGCCGCCGTACAAAATATCAGCAGAATCTTCAAAATCGATGCCTACACCACCCGGATGCAAATCCAAAGCCGTGGCTGGAGACTCTACAAAACCGGCCCCATCGCCGAACTCCGAATTTACGGTCAAGAACTTCTCAGCGCCGGGATTCCCGTATTTTGGACAACCCTAGCCGACATTCAAAAAATCCAAATTTTCCGCGTTCAACACTTCCAGTCTCTCTCTTCCCCAGCCGTTGTTTGCAAAGATCATCTAAATCGACTCGGTTCTATAGAATTCAATTGGTCAGAAGTCAGCCAAAGAGTAGAAGGTTTGTTACCGATGTTCATGGAAATCATGGACTACTCACCCAACCGCAGAACCGATCAATTTCGCCACAAAGAAATTACCCAAGATTACGCTCAAATCTGCGACTTGCACATTCCCAGCCGCAACTGCATCCTGCGAATTTGCGACCAAAGTTACGAATTTAAAGCAGGTGTTGACTTCACCCAAATTTCAGCAGCTATCCCAGCTTCACCGAACCTGAAAAACCCAACTTCCAGAGTCGAAAAATCCCCACAAATTCCTCAAAGTACCACCCGAATTAACTGGAATCGCTTACTGGAAATATTCGATCGCCAGCTTGACGTTACAGTGTGGTCAGAATTTACGCCCTTTGCTGAGACAGTCCTCGATTACACGCATATGTTGAGCAAAATTAAATCTCACGTAGAGGTCGATCGCAAATCCGAAACTCCTTGGGATCCCGCTTTCCAGCTATACAGCACCCTAGCCTTTCTCAGAAACCAAGGAAATAGGGAATAGAACCAAAAAAAGAGTTAAAAATTAAAAATGCCATTGCTCATTTTTAAATTTTTAACCCCAGCATTTGCAATTGTCAAATGCCAAATTCCCTATTACCAAATCCCTAACTTCTACTTCATTTTCACCTGACGAGCCATTTCCCGGAAATTGTTCATGCTAGGGCCAGGGCTGCGACGAGTGGTAGTTGGTATCGGCATTAAATTATTAGGAGCAAAAGTGCGATCGGATTCAGCTTGACTCGACACTTTCCCGTTAGTTACAGCAGCAGGAACCTTCGCCGGTTCCGAAGTCTTAGCAGGAAGACTAGCGACTGCTTCCTTTTCTTTCTTCTTAGACTTTTTCTCTACCTTAGCCTTCTTCGCCGGTTCAGACTTGTCTGACATAACAGCCTCAACTTTTGCAGGTACAGCCGCAACAGCATCCTCTACCTTCGCAACAGCATCACCTACCTTCGCAGGTGCAGCCTCTACCTTCTTCGCAACAGCAGCCTCTACCTTCGCCGGTGCAACCTTAGCGGGTTCCTTCGCGGAAGATTCGCCTAAATCCATGAAATATTCAGACTTTTTCAAGCCCAACAGTCTGCCGAAAAAGCCGAAAATACCGCCGAAGAAATTTTTGATAAAACCAAACATTAGACTTACTCCTTTTGTTCTTTTAGAGAAATTTGTACAAGCTTGTCAACAAGGTTAGCCTACGAGGTTGGGCAACTTTTGTCTATATTTCTTAATCAAAATTAACAATATTTTGATTAAAAACAGGGACATTCTAGTAATTTTTACTCAAGAATCCCAATTTTACTTTGCACTTGTTTACGATTATCTCAGAATTTATGAGATATTGCCTACTAGCCTGGGATACATCGAGCCGATTCGCTAGCTGTCCCAATATGGGTAAAATTACCTAGGCGATCGATTTATGCTTTAATCTGTAAGCAATTTTTTAGTAAAATGAACAGTACGCTCGATCGCAATCCTGTCATCCTGATCCACGGAATCTGGGACACAAAGGCTATTTTCAGCAAAATGTCCGCCCGCCTCACCGAACTCGGATGGTGTGTCCACAGCCTCAACCTCACCCCCAACGACGGCAGCCTCAGCCTCGACTCGCTAGCGAAACAACTAGCAGACTACATCTCTCAAAACTTCGAGCCACAACAGACTTTAGACATAGTAGGCTACAGCATGGGAGGCATCATCAGCCGCTACTACGTGCAGCGACTCGGAGGAATTAACCGAGTACAGCGTTTCATCACCATATCTGCCCCTCACAGCGGCACCCTCACCGCCTATTGCCTATCTTTACCAGGATACCTGGATATGCGGCTCAATAGCGACTTGCTGCGCGATTTAAATCAAGATGTGATGGATCTCAGACGAATAAACTTTACATCAATTTGGACCCCGTTTGACATCATGATTGTACCGTCGAAAAGCTCCAAAATGCCAGTAGGTAAAGAAGTTAAACTCAATGTAATGCTGCACCGCCAAATGGTGACAGACGACCAAAGTATTAACGCATTAATTGAAGAACTAAAAGCACCAATTAAAAATAAAATTTCCCCTTAAAAATGAATAGCAATTTCAGCCGCAACCCAGTCTTGCTAATTCATGGCATATTCAGAAAATCGGGAATCTTTCACAAAATGTCTGCCTACCTCAGAGATTTAGGCTGGTCAGTCTACAGCCTAGATCTTTCGCCCCACTGGGGCAACGCCAGCATCGACGAATTAGCCCAACAAATGGCAAATTATATAGACAAAAACTTCGAGCCACAACAGCCTTTAGATATAGTAGGATTGAGCATGGGCGGCTTAGTAACTCGCTATTACTTGCAAAGGTTAGGCGGAATTAACCGAGTCCAGCGCTTTATTGCGATATCTTCCCCTCACAACGGTACTTGGACGGCCTACACTCTCTGGGGAAAAGGCTGCGTTCAAATGCGTCCCGGCAGTGCTTTTCTGGAAGATTTAAATCGAGATGCTGAATTGTTGGCAAAGCTCAATTTTACTTCGATTTGGACAGATTGGGATTTTATCATCGTCCCGGCTTCTAGTTCCCAAATATCCGCAGCCAAAGAAGTAAAAGTTTCTGTATTCGCCCATGCTATGATGGTGAGACATGACCGCAGTTTAAAAGCGGTTGCTGAAGCACTTTCAGAACCATTGAAAGTTCATGATTAACCGTTTGATTCATTCTTGTATAAGGTCAAATTTTGTAGGGCGGGTGTCACCTACAATAATTGCCTAAAACCAACAATCTTGTAAACCCGCCCCCACGAACACGGCAAATCGCTACCGGACTAGATATCAAACAGCATCGCCGACTTCAGCGTATTCGCTGAGGCCAAAAATTGCTTCAGCTTCGCAGTAATACTTGAACTCTAGTATATTGTGGAAAGGGTCTTCTAAGAAGAAGGTGCGGTGCTCTGTAGGCAAACCGACAAATCGCCTTCTGGCTTCTTGATAGAAATTTAAGTTGTTTTGCTGTGCTTTTTCTAGCAATCCTTCCCAGTCAGCTTCTGAAGTGAAAATTAACCCAAAATGCCGGGGATAGATGCCTCGCTGAGGTGTCAAGGGTTCGCGGCTGACGTGGGCGACAATTTGATGGCCGCACAAACCCATAATCGCAGAATTCGGGGATTCGCGACCTAATGTGCAGCCGAGCCCGTCTACGTAGAAGGCTTTTGTTTGGGCAAGATCCGTTACGGGGAAGGCAAGATGAAATAAGATTTGGCTCATGGAGGTATATAAAGTGACTGTGCAGAATTCAGAATTGTTCTTTAATTATTTATCTTGGTCTAATCCTTGGTTGGTGGCGATCGCCCTTAATACATTTTTACTCGCGATCGCCACAGTTGCTCCCAAAAAATTGCTCACTCCCGCCGGACAATTTCACGGCTGGCTGCTAGGTGTAATTATCTGGGCGAGTTTGGGATGGCGGGGCTATGCGGTGGTGATGTTTTACTTTCTTGTGGGATCGGGAGTTACCCGCATCGGCAAAGCCCAGAAAGAAGCAGAAGGGATTGCTGAAAAGCGATCGGGCGCGCGAGGGCCGGAAAATGTCTGGGGTTCGGCTTTAACAGCTACTTTTTGTGCTGTGGGAGTTTTGGCATTATCTATTTTCGGAGATACGGGCAATATGCCTGTGCCACAAGATGTGATTTCTCTGTTGTTGCTGGGTTATGCCGCGAGTTTTTGTACCAAACTTTCCGATACCTGCGCTAGCGAAATCGGCAAAGCTTACGGCAAACATACGTTTTTGATTACTACGCTGCAGCCTGTACCTAGGGGTACGGAAGGGGCGGTAAGTCTGGAAGGAACGATCGCGGGCATTGTCGGTTCGATCCTGATTGCGTTTTTGAGTTGGGCTGTGGGTTTAATTGACTTGACAGGAGTTGTTTTTTGTATTATTGCAGCTTTTATTGCTACCAACATCGAGAGCGTGATTGGCGCGACGGTGCAATCAAAGTTTGAATGGCTGACGAATGAGGTAGTGAATTTTTTTAATACGCTGATCGGAGCGATTTGTGCGATCGTCTTGGCCTATGTCTGGAAAGCTTTTTTAGTTTAGTAATTTTTGAAGGTCGCAAACTCAAGAAACCGGGTTTTTTACCAGCATTCAAGGCATTAACGCAGTATTTGCGGAAAACAACCCGGTTTCTGCACTATTAGTGATTAATCATTAATCATTAGTTTCGAGCGATCGACTAATAACTAATGACTAATCACTGAATTGTTGACTGTTGACTGTTGACTGTTAACTGCTAACTGTTGACTGTTGACTGTTGACTGTTAATTACTAACAACTGCCAACTGCCAACTACCAACTACCAACTGCCAACTACCAACTACCAACTACCAACTGCCAACTGCCAACTACCAACTAACAACTGCCAACTACCAACTACCAACTGCTTTCCTGACATTAAGCGTCGTCGTCTTGCGGCCCAAAAACCATTTGTACAACCATCGTTGGTTCGCCTCGCTTGTGATAGCGATCGGCCCAATTGCGAATAATTTCATCTAATTCTTCAACAGCTTGATCCAGCCGTTCCGGTGGGATATCCAAAGTCTCCATAACTCGCATCACGTTCGGTTGCTTTTCCGCCCAATCTTTCATCAGCCGGAAATATCTAGCCGTATCCTCCACCATCGTAAACGTGCGCTCTTCCTGCTCTGCGGGAGAGTAGGTAGCACGGGTGAGAGCATAAAACGGCATTCCCCAAGGAGAATCTATGCGAGTAACTGTTCCCGAATAGATCAAGCGGCGCTTGATGTGTTCTGCTAGAGCTTCGCTCAAAGGCATTCGCCTTTCTGGGTGCATCTCTTCTTGCGATCGCCTGTGCAGAAACTCGATCAACTCCATAAACTGAAAAGAATTGATCAGTTGAGCATCAGGCGGATTAGCAGGAACCTTGCCTTCGAGATATTTTTTTTCATCAGCATTCAAACTATTTCCCGGAATGCGGGGGCGGCCCGGCAACCAAGCATACTGTTCCAGCCAGACATAGGGAAACTGAATCAAATATCTAGGTTCTTGGGAACCCAACATTTTCAGCAATTTTCCCTTAGTCAGAGCTTCCTGAACTTCTTCGACAATCACCTTCACCCGTTTAGGCTCAATGTGATGCAAGTGTCCGGTCATCCGCAGGTTATCCTGCTCCATATAAGTCATATAAATGGCACACTTAGCCGCCGTTGCGGCCGCGTCTAGAAACGCCCCGTGCCTGTGCCCGCTGGTTCTCATGGCGCTAAACGCCAGATATAGCATGATCTGATCCATTGCACTAGGGCTGAGGCTTTTGACCAGATCTAAAGAGTCATTTTTCATCACAATCCCCGAAATAGCCAAACTAGGAGGCATCTTGCGATCCTCCATTAAATTATTGCGAGAGCGCCGAATCTAGCATAGCCGACTGTCGCCGGAAAGCTTGGCAGGTATCCTAATATTCAGGCCTATTAATTTCCCTGAGTTCACTGGGGCATTGGCTTAAATGCGACCGACACCAAATAAGTGGTTCTTATTGGCGAATTTAAGTAGATTGCTCTACCCTCTGCACTCAGGGTTTACCTATATTTAAGTTAGTTATCGCACGTTAATTATAATACAGCCGTTGAAAATTCAACCGCACCTGGGGGCGGCAAACGTAAATAAGTATTGCGATCGCAGGAATTTGAAGTGGCTCCGACAACGGGCGAGGGTCTGATGGGGCAGAGGAAAGCGTTTTCAAAACAAAACCGCCAAATACTAGAATCTATCTCTAGCTAGATGGCGGTTGCAGATTTATATGCTAACATATATCGCACACAAAGAATCTCCTAAGAAGTGTCAACAAAAAGTGCAGTTACCGTTTAACCTGAAAAATTAGAATTTCAGAAAATCAGATCCATCGAACCAACGGCCCGAACCAACTCAGTTGTGGCACTCGCTGAGATAGATTAATATTAGAAATCTTGTAGCGCATGAGTAACATTAGGCTCGATAAAGCTTCTGCGTCCGCTGCCTCTCTCTGGGCCACGCTCGCCCTTTTGTTGAGTTTGCGCTGACAACATATAATATTGGGCGGTAGCAGTTTCGAGCATTGGGGCGGGAGATTCAAAAGCTCGAGCGGCGCTGGCACTCAAGGTAATGCCCAACAGGCTCAGTAAAGCAATTGCAGTGTAGGTTTGCATGGGTAGTATCCGTGTCAGTGTCTATTACCTGATACGGACTTGGCCCGATCGATCAGGATAGATTTCTGCCAATTTCGGAACTTTGCAAAAAACCTTACTCTTGTAATGCTACAGATGTCAGCCGCAGCCAACCACCGGCTTTATTGGGCCAGCCCCACACTACGATCGGCTGTTCGGTTTCGCAATTGTCTAAAAAGCTGTCAGTTTCCCAGTCCAAAGTCACGAGTTGCCAAGTTTGACAGGCTAAGGATGCGGGACTTGTCAGGGTTAGCGTCCAGTCTTGCGAGCCTTTTCGGCGGAAAATGCCCGAAAATTCGTTGTGGGTATTTGCTGTCTGACTGCTGGGGTTTGGGCAGAAACTAAGTTCAGATGTCAAGGTTCTGGGTTCAAATACAGAAGTTTCGTTGAGAAACCGGGTTTGTCGCGATATTCGATCTGAGGAAGGACATTCGCCGCTGGCGGGATATGCTTGAGGTCGATCGAGATAATAGCGCTGGCGATCGAGCCAATCCGATCGATCCGGTGTCAAATTAAATAAAGGAACAACCGCCGCCCTCGCCTCGGAATCTTGCAGCAAAGCTTCCTGCAAAACCCTCACCGACAAATCGCGCGGCCCACATCCAGCTTCCACGCACAAAGCCGCCGCCATCCCCGCCGCCTGTCCGATATTCATCACCACCGGCTGCAAGCGAGTTGCACCGTTGGCGATGTGAGAGACAGAAATATTTTTTTCGCAAACCAGCAATCCGTCTGCACTCGCAGGAATTAACGCGCTGTAAGGAATTGTAAAAGTTGTGCCAGTCCAGCGGCCGCCCCAGCGGATAGATTTTGGCTGCAAGGGAATGTCGCCGCAGGGATAGTGATGATCGTTGGCGTAGTTGCCGATCGCAATTGTCTCGCAAATTCCCTGAGAATTTATCGGCAATTTCGCGACTCTTCCACCAACAATGGGCAAAATATCTTGTTCTGTTACTGTACAGAGTCCCCGCAAACGGCGGCTTTCTCGGTAGTAAGGATGCAGCGCGAAAGCAGAGGAAAGCAGGGGAG
Source organism: Microcoleus sp. S36a_B3 (assembly GCF_036700745.1). Classification (NCBI taxonomy): domain Bacteria; kingdom Bacillati; phylum Cyanobacteriota; class Cyanophyceae; order Oscillatoriales; family Microcoleaceae; genus Microcoleus; species Microcoleus sp. S36a_B3. Next base: position 468,908 of record NZ_JAUBPN010000001.1, read on the forward strand.
AATTTGGTGAATTTTCGGGCTGGGAAATCGGGAAAATATTCTGTGCTAAACCGTAGCGGCGGCCGAGTTGAGTTTGAATGAAGCGGGCGAAACTTTGACTGTGCCAGAGACTTTCTTGGTAGAATGCTTGTCGAGATGCTGTTGATTCAATTAGTCGATCGACCCCTTCACCATAATCATTACCGCGAATCGGCCAATTAATCATCAACAATCCCCCCGGTAGCCTGCCGTAGTTGAGAAATTGTTCGGGAGTGTAACCGTCCCAAGCACCGAAAAATCGATCGGGATTGTCCACCGGAGGCGCGGGAATTTCTGGTGCCGCAGCGCCTTCCCCAAAATCCTGCATGACAACCACCCGAGTCGGAGCTTGCACCGAATACCGTTGTGTGAGATCGTTAGGGGCGATCGGCGCGCTGGGTTCTCCCCACTCGGCTTGAAATTCCCAACCCCAGCGGTGCCCGACTTCCGCTAAAGCCAATAAATCTCCTAATTCCGTTGCATCCAAAGTGACTTTTGCCAAAACAGTAACATCTGCAAACCGAACGCCAGAAATTCTGTTACCTTCGCAAATCACATCGCGAGCTATTTGTCCAGAAATCCAGTGCAAGTTCGGCAAACACTTAACCCAATCAGCAAAAATTTCCGCACCGACGCGGGGATCGTAAGTAAAAAAACTGACCCAGCCCCAATCCAAACCTCCCGGCTGTCGCTGCTGAAGTTCCCGGAGAAATGCACCCCACAAACCAGTTTGAAAAGCTGCTAATTCGTTACCATCCGGCGCACAAACGCCAGCGGAAGTCAGCATTCCTCCCAGCCAAGGGAATTCGCTGACTAAAATAGTTTTGGCACCGCGGCGGGCTGCTTGCAAGGCTGCGGCAGTGCCGCCGGTGCCGCCACCGACGACTAAAACATCTGCTTTTAAGAGAGAAGACATGAAGATTTTAGATTTTAGTTACGCATGGGGCCAGAAACCGGGTTTTTTGCGAAAAGACGGCTCGCAGCCGACAGGCGATCGTAAAAATTGTACAACGGATTTTAAGACTACCTATTTTTCCTCCCTTTCCTTCCCCCTTCCTCTGCGTCCTCTGCGTCCTCTGCGGTTAATAAAAATCTGAAAATTAGAGCGCATCTCAAATCAAAAACAATCAGAAAATGGGAACCAAAAGATTAAAATAATAAATCCCACTATTTCCTCACTATTCACTACTAACCAAGCAATTAAAAATGGAAAAAGGTTTTATTTTGTGGTTCACCGGCCTGAGCGGTTCCGGTAAGACAACTATCAGCGAAGCTCTCGAACCAGAATTGAAGCGTCGAGGCTGCAAAGTGGAAATCTTGGATGGAGATGTCGTGCGTACCAACTTGTCAAAAGGTTTGGGATTTAGCCAAGAAGACCGGGATACTAATATTCGGCGGATTGGATTTGTCGCTCACCTGCTGAGCCGCAATGGAGTTGCCGCAATGACCGCAGCTATTAGCCCCTACAGAGCAATTCGCGACGAAATTAGAGCGATGGAGCCAAATTTTGTTGAGGTGTATGTCAAAGCGCCCTTAGCAGTGTGCGAAGGTCGCGATGTCAAGGGGCTGTACGCTAAGGCGAGAGCCGGAGAAATTAAGGGTTTTACCGGCATTGACGATCCCTATGAAGAACCGCTCAATCCTGAGATTATTTGCTACACAGAGCAAGAAAGTGTAGAAGAGAGTGTTAAAAAAGTTCTGAACAAGTTAGAACAGTTAGGTTACATTTGATGTTGGCGGGGTAGGAAGAGGATAGGGGCAAAAAGCGATGGTGGTGAAAAGTTCTTCGCGCGGCGTGCAACTTGATAAAAAACCTGACCCTCGGGCTTTCTTGGCTTTGACGGAAATGGTTCGATTGTTCGCTTCTGTTTCGAGGAAAGGAACCCGGAGAGATGTTTCCAGCAAAAGCTGCAAGCTGGGTTATTTGACAAGTAATGCCGTCAAAAATTTGATTGTCCAAAGTTTAACAGTTTCAGTGCTGGGGGCTGTGGGTTCGTCTCCGGCGGCTGCTCAGTTTTTGCCTCCTCCTCCTCCTCCTCCTGCTTCGGGCGAGCCGATATCCGTACCCGCAGCGCCGGGATTTCCTGGATTTCCGGAAAGTGCGCCTACAAGTTTTCGATCAGAAGTTTACACTTTGGGCGCGGGCGATCGCATTCAAATCGACATCTTCAACGTCCCGGAATACAGCGGCCCCAACGGTCAACACCAAATACAGGCCGACGGTTCCCTGAGTTTGCCCTTAATTGGCAGCCTGGAAGTGGCAGGAATGACCTTAGAACAAGCTTCTAATGCTGTCAAGGAGCTATACGGCAAATATCTCAAACGTCCTTGGATTACGCTTAAACTGCTGGCGGCGCGTCCTTTGCAAATTGCGATCGCCGGTGAAATCAACCGCCCCGGAGCCTATACAATATCCTCAGCAGCAGGCCCCGGAGGCACCTCAGAACAAATTGGCATTCAAATGCCCACGATATCGCGGGCTCTGCGAATGGCGGGAGGAATTACCCAATCAGCAGACGTGCGGCAAATCAAAATCCGTCGCCCCCAGCGCAACGCACCGGAACAAATTATTAGTGTGGATTTGTGGGACTTATTGCAAAACGGCAATTTGCGCGCCGATTTGACTTTGCGCGACGGCGACACGATATTTATTCCCACTGTAACTAGCCTCAACCGTCAAGAAGCACCCACTTTAGCAGTAGCTAACATTACCGGACAAAGCACTCAACCAATTAATATTGCTGTGGTGGGCGAAGTAACTCGCCCCGGTACTTATACTCTGGCAAAAGAGGTTCAAAGTAAAGTACAAGAGAATGAAATAGGTGCAAATTCTGGTTTGTTTGCTGCCAGCGAAACTCCCGCCGGCGGGGAAACTCTCGTACAGCAAACTGTAACTAAAGCGATTAAAATGGCCGGCGGCATTACACCGGTAGCCGATATCAGACAAATACAAGTTCGCCGCCTGACTCGCGCGGGTACGGAACAAATTATTAATGTAAATTTGTGGCAACTTTTAGAAGGGGGAGATGTATCTCAAGACTTAGCGCTACAACAGGGAGATACGGTAATTGTTCCCAAAGCCGATAATCTTGATGCAGTCGAAGGTGAACAAGTGGCTAGTTCTACTTTTTCACCGGATACAATTAAGGTGAGCATTGTGGGAGAAGTCGTGAAAGCCGGATCGTTTGCGATGATGCCCAACACTTCTTTAAATCAAGCGCTTGTAGCAGCCGGAGGTTTTAATAAATCGCGCGCCGAAATGGATTCTGTAGATTTAATTCGCATGAATTCTAACGGTACTGTTTCCCAGCTAAGTGTTAAGGTGAATTTTTCTGCAACAGCCAATGAGGAAACTAATCCCAAACTGCAAAATAATGATGTAATTATGGTAAGGCGATCGGGCCGTGCTACCTTCTCGGATAATGTAGGCGGAACTCTCGCTCCTTTGAGCCCGCTGTTGGGAATATTTCGGTTGTTCAATATTTTTCGGTGATTTGAATAGACTAGTGCTAGGCCTTCAAAAACCAGGTTTCTAGAAAAAATTTCAGTTGGGTAACTAGATATCTAGTCAGAAACCGGATTAATGAAACGACTCCAGCCTTACAGACGTTTAAACTAATAAGTTGTAAAATCAAATGAAACCAGGTAAAAAGTCTCAAATAACACAGTTTAATAACAATAGACAACTTTTGGATCGACAAAAAATATCAACAGCAGTTTATCAAGACAATCAATTTTTAGACAGGGAAAACACACAGGAAGAAGAGTTAAGTTTTTGGGAGATTTGTCGCAGCCGTTCCTTCTTAGTCATCGGCGTAGCAGTGGCAGTGACAACGGGGGTTTTTGCCTGGACTCTGAATCAAAAAAGCGAGTACGAAGGGCGGTTTCAATTATTAGTAGAACCCGCTGTTACGCAAAACACTTTAGCAAAAGTCTACTCCGGCGAGCTGAAACTGCAACCGGCGACTCCCGGCACGCCAGAAAATCCGGTTTTTGACTACGAATCGCAAATTCAAGTTTTGCAAAGCCCGCAAGTGATGTCGCCAATTATTAAACAATTGCAGGCTAAATATCCCGAAATAAATTACAGCTACCTTTTGAACCAAAAAGCAGATAATTTACCGTTTTCTGGACAAACCAGGCTGTCAGTCAATCGGTTCAAAAATACCAAAATTATCGAAGTTAGATATCGAGATTACGACCCGAAAAAAATTAATTTTGTTTTGGAAAAAGTGGCTGTTGGTTTCCGCAACTACAGCGTGCAAGATACCAAATCACAAATTAACCAGAGTCTAGATTTTGTGAAATCGCAACTTCCGAACCAAAAAAAGCGCCAACAACTTCTGCAAACCGAAATTCAAAAATTGCGGCAGCAATACAATTTCATTGATCCGCAAATTCAGAGCCAACAACTAGCGCAACAAATTAGTCAAATTCAAGCGCAACGATTAGACGCGCAAACACAGTTCAACCAGCAGAGATTGCTCTATGCTAACCTGCAAAATCAGCTCGGATTGAACCAGAAACAAGCGCTGATGGCTTCGGCTTTGAGTCAAGCTCCCCGCTATCAAGCAATGCTGACTCAATTACAGCAATTGGAAGGGCAAATTGCCATTAATTCGGCTACATATACAGACCAAACTCCGCAAATTCAATTGTTGCGAGAACAGCGCAATAATTTGATTCCTTTGTTGCAGAAAGAAGCCCAACAAGTTTTGGGAACTGATTTGGCTAAGGTGAATTCGCAGGTGCTGGCTTTTCAAGATCCGGTGCGGATTAAGTTGATCGAGCAGTTTATCGGTACTGCTAATTTGATTCAGGTGCTGGGGGTGCGAAATGTGGTTTTGGAACAAGCTGCTAAGGAGTTGAATCAATATTCTCAAGGATTTCCGGTGATTTTGCGCCGCTATTCGGATTTGCAGCGGGAGGCGGAGTTGACTAATAATACGCTGAATAGTTTGCTGGCGAAACAGCAAGCTTTGCAGCTAGAAGCTGTCGGTCAAAAAGAGGTGGCTTGGGAGGTGATTGCGAAGCCGGAAATTCCGCGCTATAGAAATGGCGAGTTGATGGCTGTTGCTCCGATTATGCCTTTGAATTTGGCTTTGGGGGGATTGGCTGGTTTGGTGTTCGGTATGCTGATGGCGCAGTTGGCGGAACGGTTTAATAATAAAACGGTGTTCCAGACTCCCGAGGATGTCAAACATTCGATTCACCTACCTTTGTTGGGGATAATTCCTGCTAGCGATAAAATTTTGAGACTGCCGCCTGCTGAGAAGACTTCGGTGGATGTGGAAATTTCGCCGATGCCGACGGATGCTTTTCAAGAGGCTTTTCGATCGCTCAATGCTAATATTCGGTTGCTAAACGTTGATACTCCGATCAATTCTTGTGTAATTTCGTCTTGTCAAGTAGCTGATGGCAAGTCTACTGTGGCAGTAAATCTGGCACGGGCGGCGGCTGCAATGGGCCAGCAAGTGCTGTTGGTGGATGCGGATTTACGGCGGCCGCAGGTGCACGAAATGCTCGGTTTGCCGAACTGGCAAGGCTTGCACAACGTGATTGCTGAGGATTTGGATGTGGAAGATGCGATCGTGCGATCGCCCAGGGATGAAAACCTATTTGTGTTAACATCCGGGCCAGTACCTCCAGATCCCACCAAGGTGCTTTCTTCGCGAAAAATGCAGCATTTAATGGCAGCTTTGGCAAGTCATTTTGACTTAGTTATTTACGATACTGCGCCGCTTTTGGGTTTGGCAGATGCAAATTTGTTGGCCGGTCAAACTAACGGATTGATGCTGGTAGTTGGGCTGCATCAAACTGAGCGGGAGGCACTGTTGTTAGCTTTTGAGGATTTGAAAATGGCAGGAATTCCGCTGTTGGGAATGGTGGCTAATAACGATAAGGGCAGCAGGTATTACTATCAGTCTTACGTGCAGAATTACATTGAGGAGAAGTCTGTTTAACCCAGATGTTGTACCATTCTCAACAAGCCTTTTATGGACGGGATCTCCTGCCCATCCCACAAGAGATGAATTTTCTTGTGGAACGGGCTCTGCGGCCCGTTCTTGACAATGGTGCAAGATGTCTGTTTGACAGGTGCAGTCGGTTTCAAACAGGTTGACGGCGAACATAAACTTTAATAACAAAATTTCTTAAGATTTGCGATTGCTCCCCTGCCGTATAATTGAAAATTGAGACATTTAAACAAATATCGGGAGTTGCAAGTTAGGAAGACCTAAAAGTATGGCTGGCAAATTTCAATTTTGTAATACATCTATACAACAACTCCCAGTTAGCTTGCAAACTATAAGGGAGTTTTGTGTTTTTTGAAAAGGAGATGAAACAATGACTATTGCTACTATCAATCCAGCAACGGGAGAAACGCTCTCAACTTTTGAGGAGATAACGGATGAGGCAATTGAAGCTAAGCTGGAATTAGCACAGCAAGCTTTTAACAATTACCGCGACTTGCAGTTTGAGCAGCGAGCAAGTTGGCTGCAAAAAGCTGCGGATATCTTGGAGCGCGATCGCGAAATTTACGCCGAAATGATGACGCTGGAAATGGGCAAAACGTTCAAATCGGCGATCGGCGAAATAGAAAAATGCGCCTTAGTTTGCCGCTACTACGCCAAAAATGCAGCTCAATTTATGGCAGACGTACCGGCAACCACCGACGCTAGCAGTAGCTTTGTCCGCTACCAACCGCTGGGCGTTATTTTAGCCGTCATGCCCTGGAATTTCCCATTTTGGCAAGTTTTTCGGTTTGCCGCACCGGCGCTGATGGCGGGCAATGTCGGCTTGCTCAAACACGCTTCCAACGTGCCGCAGTGCGCCTTGAAAATCGAAGAAATTTTCGCGGAAGCTGGCTTTCCCGAAGGAGTTTTTCAAACTTTGTTAGTGGGAGCCGACAAAGTAGCTAAGATAGTTGCGGACGATCGCATCAAAGCAGCAACTCTCACCGGTAGCGAACCCGCTGGGGAAAGTTTGGCAGCAAATGCCGGCAAAAATCTCAAAAAAGTAGTGTTGGAATTGGGAGGAAGCGACCCATTTATTGTAATGTCCAGCGCCGATTTAGAATTAGCTTTATCAACAGCAGTCACATCGCGGATGCTGAATAACGGCCAATCTTGCATCGCCGCCAAACGCTTTATTTTAGCAGAAGAAATCGCCGACGAATTCATCAAAGGATTTATCGAAAAATTCGAGCAATTAAAAGTAGGCGATCCGATGTTGCCCGAAACCGATATCGGCCCTTTAGCTACCCCAGCAATCCTCAAAGAATTGGACAGTCAAGTGCAAACCTGTATCAAATCGGGGGCCAAACTTCTCACTGGCGGCCGCCCGCTGTCAGAGAAGGCGGGCAATTTTTACTTACCAACTATCCTGTCAGATATTCCTGCGGATGCTGCGGCGCGTCAAGAAGAGTTTTTCGGCCCGGTAGCCTTAGTATTCCGGGTTGCAGGCATCGATGAGGCGATCGCCCTAGCTAACAGCACATCCTTTGGCTTGGGTGCCGCAGCTTGGACTACAGTAAGAACAGAGAGCGATCGGTTTATTTCGGAACTAGAAGCCGGCGCAGTATTCATTAACGGCTTAGTCAAATCCGACCCCAGACTGCCCTTTGGCGGCATCAAACGCTCCGGTTACGGACGCGAATTGAGCATCCAAGGAATTCACGAATTTGTCAACATCAAAACAGTGTGGGTAAAATAAACAAAATTTGACAAATTTTTCGTCAAAACATCAATTAATCTGCGTCAATCCGCATTCATTAGCGGTTAAAATTAATCTAGTATTTTGACGAAAGATTTGTCAAAAATACCGCCTCCATTTAAATAGGAAAAAGCCGAAATGAACACAGCTCAACTACTTGTCAAATGTTTAGAGAACGAAGGCGTAGAATACGTATTCGGACTTCCCGGAGAAGAAAATTTAGAAGTTTTAGAAGCCCTAAGAACCTCTTCAATTAAATTTATTACTACTCGCCACGAACAAGGCGCAGCCTTCATGGCCGACGTTTACGGCCGCCTCACAGGCAAAGCCGGCGTTTGCTTGTCCACCTTGGGCCCCGGCGCAACTAACTTAATGACAGGAGTTGCTGATGCCAACTTAGACGGCGCTCCTCTAATAGCAATTACCGGACAAGTCGGTACAGACAGAATGCACATAGAATCGCACCAATACTTAGATTTGGTGGCTATGTTTGCGCCTGTTACTAAGTGGAACGCTCAGATTGTCCGTCCCAGCACTACCTCAGAAATCGTCCGCAAAGCTTTTAAAGTTGCTCAAAGCGAAAAGCCCGGAGCCGTTCATATTGACTTGCCAGAAAACATCGCCGCAATGCCTGTGGAAGGAAAGCCGCTCACCAAAGACAACCGCGAAAAAACTTTTGGCGCTTACAAAAGCCTGAATAAAGCAGCCATAGCAATTTCTAAGGCAAAAAGTCCTTTGCTGTTAGTAGGAAACGGCGCAGTCCGCGCTAACGCCAGCGATACTTTGACAGAATTTGCTACTCGATTAAATATTCCAGTAGCTAATACTTTTATGGGCAAAGGCGTAATTCCTTACACTCATCCTTTGGCACTTTGGACGACGGGATTGCAAAAGCGAGATTACATTAGCTGTGCTTTTGAAGAAACGGATTTAGTGATTGCTGTTGGCTACGATTTAATTGAATATTCCCCGAAAAAGTGGAATCCTGACGGGAAAATTCCGATTATTCACATTGGAGCTTTGCCTGCAGAAGTTGATAGCAGTTATATTCCTATTGTAGAAGTTGTGGGGGATATTTCTGATTCCCTCAATGAAATTTTGCAGCGCGCGGATCGCATGGAAAAAGTAGACCCTTTTGCGAAGCAATTGCGGGCGGATATTCGCGCTGGGTACGAACAATATGCAGCAGACGACGGTTTCCCGATCAAGCCGCAAAAAATCATTTACGATTTGCGGCAAGTCATGGGCCCGGAAGATATTGTCATATCTGATGTGGGAGCTCACAAAATGTGGATCGCGCGGCACTATCATTGCGATCGCCCTAATACCTGTTTAATTTCCAACGGATTTGCGGCAATGGGAATTGCGATTCCCGGCGCGGTGGCTGCAAAACTCGTTTATCCCGATCGCAAAGTAGTAGCAGCCACCGGCGACGGCGGTTTTATGATGAACTGTCAAGAGTTAGAAACTGCGTTGCGCGTCGGTACTAATTTTGTGACTCTCATCTTTAATGACGGCGGCTACGGGTTAATTGAATGGAAGCAAGAAGATCAGTTTGGCCATTCAGATTTCATCAAATTTGGCAATCCCGACTTTGTAAAATTTGCCGAAAGTATGGGTTTAAAAGGTTATCGCGTGGAAGCTGCTAGCGATTTGATTCCTATCCTGAAGGAAGCGCTTGCTCAAGATGTTCCCTGCGTGATTGACTGTCCGGTAGACTACCGAGAAAATGCCCGTTTCAGTCAATTATCTGGGGATATGAGTTGCAATATAACATAAATTAGATCGGGCGGGTTCGCGATTATTCATACTTTAGATAGGTGAGTATTCGTCAACCCCTCTCAAAAAGCTGAGATACAGGTTCAATAGGGTTTACTGAAGTGATAAGTTGTAGGGTGCGTCGCTGGTTTAATCCGGCGTTGTGGGGCGAGAGTTGTGATTGGCGATGCACCCTAGGTTGACTTGAATTTGAGATATTGCACCATTGTCAAGAACAGGCTTTCCGGCCTGTTCCACAAGAGATAAATTATTGTGGAGGTAAGGTGGGCCACAAACCCCCAGCACTGTTAAAGTGCTGATATATCTACTCGTTTCAATCTTGAAGAATACAGCGAATCAATCAAAGTTTAATGAATCTGTATCGATCGCACTTAAAAGCCTATACAAACCTAAGATTACTATAAATCATGCAAATTACGATCGACCTTCCCGACAATCTCCCCCTGACTGAAGCTGATGTGAGGATCGAATTGGCGATCGGACTTTATCAGCAGCACAGCCTCAGTCTCGATAAAGCCGCTCAACTCGCTAAAATTTCAGCGGACGACTTCTACCAACTATTAATAAACCGCCATATTGTCAGTCCGCCCGCAGATGCCGATGACGAACCCGCCGAACTCGTCCTAGCCAGCCTCCGTACCTCCCTCCAGCAAATTAAAGAAGGCAAATTACATCCTATTTCTGAACTGTGGGATGGTATTGATGAGTGGCGAGTTCATACAGGAGGATGTTCTCCCATTGCATAGAGAATACGTCGTAGATTAACTAAACCTTCTCGATTTAAGCGTAAAATTTCAACCGTAGCCCTTCCTATAGGCGTTAAACCAATAATTAGAGTATAATCTTGATTCCAACTCAAATGTTCTTGCCAATTTTGTTGTCGGGGATGATAAAGATCGACCGTCGCTCCAGTCATGGGATCTTTCCCTTCAGTTTTGTTGTATTTATAGTTGTTACATCCTTGACAGGATAATGCTAAATTATCAAGCTTTCTGTCACCACCTTTACTTAAAGGTTGAATATGCTCGACAGAAAAAGTGTGGGTAGCAAATTTTTCCTGAGAATAGCAATATTCACAGCAATTTTTTGCTCTCGATCTAACTTCTTGTTTGAGTTGAAGAGTAAGTTTGCTATCAGTCATTACTAATTGGTTTGAGCCCCATTTGTGTAATTAAATTGGTAAGAGAAACTTGACGTATTTGAGCTAACTGAGTTAAATATTCTAAGCGTTGAGCTTGATATTTTTCTACTTGCTCAGTTGATTCTAAGAGTTGTTGATACTCTGATTCTGTTAAAGTTTCTCGATCGCGCTTGTCAATTAATGCTTGATATAAATGTTGCAATTCTTCAGGCAAACCTTGATTAATTTTTAGCAATAATTCAGACTCTTGTGTTGGCAAACTAGGAGCAATATTTTTAGCGTGCAATTGGAGAACTTGCTCAATAAATTGCTCTAATTCAGGTTGACTTAATTGCTGAACGGCTTGAAGTAAATCTAAGGCTGAGATTTGGGCTTCTATTTTAACAGTGGGCATGATAAGTAAACACTTTTGTTTGAGATTTCTGGATATCTAGATCGTAACCGATCGCCGAACTGCTTTAGGTATTTATCATGCGGATTGAGTTAATTTACTAACCACAACATCGGTATTATAGTTTATTTTGTGGTTCCCACCGACAGATAGACTCTGGTTTGAGAGGGCAAGTTTTGGGTGCGATCGGATTGTCGCCGAGACTGAGCTGAATCAGGTTAGTCAAGGATGCTAGCGGTTTGATGTCTGCGATCTGATTGTTGTCGAGTTTGAGCTGAATCAGGTTAGTCAAGGATGCTAGCGGTTTGATATCGCTGATTTGATTGTTGTTGAGGTAGAGCCGAGTCAGTTTAGTCAAGGATGCTAGCGGTTTGATGTCTGCGATCTGATTGTTGCGGAGGTAGAGCGAAGTCAGCTTAGTCAAGGATGCTAGCGATTTGATGTCTGCGATCTGATTGTTGTCGAGGCTGAGAACCTGAAGGTTAGTCAAGGATGTTAGCGGTTTGATGTCTGCGATCTGATTTTCGTTGAGGTAGAGTCCAATCAGGTTAGTCAAGGATACTAGCGGTTTGATGTCATCTATCTGATTGTTGCTGAAGCCGAGAGACTGAAGGTTAGTCAAGGATGCTAGCGGTTTGATGTCGTCGATCTGATTTTCGTTGAAGTAGAGCAAAGTCAGGTTAGTCAAGGATACTAGCGGTTTGATGTCGCTGATAGTATTGCTGTTAAGGCGGAGAAATGTCAGGTTAGTCAACGATGCTAGCGGTTTAATGTCGCTGATAGTATTGCTGCCGAGGTCGAGATTCGTCAGATTCGTCAAGGATGCTAGCGGTTTGATGTCATCTATCTTATTGTTGCTGAGGTGGATCTGTGTCAGATTGGTCAAGGATGCTAGCGGTTTGATGTCGCCGATATTATTGTTGCTGAGGTAGAGCTGTGTCAGGTTAGTCAAGGATGCTAGCGGTTTGATGTCGCCGATATTATTGTTGTTGAGCAAGAGCTGTGTCAGATTAGTCAAGGATGCTAGCGGTTTGATGTCGCCGATATTATTGTCAATGAGAAACAGCTCCGTGAGAAGAGAAAGTTTCTGATTAGCAGCATCGCAATCAGTAGTCCCTGCTTCCTTCAACAGCACATCAACAGTATGTTTAGTTTCAGGACTCAAATCAGCTTTTTGGCGACACCAATCAGCAAATGTTCGTTCACTTTTTGTCGGTTGCGGTTTGGAGACTAACGCGGAAGGTCTATTGTTTCCCGGTTGCGGATCTGCGACTAACTTGGAAGGCTTATTTCCACAGGATGCTAGGCCGATCGCACTCCAAGCAAATACTATCAACCTTGATAAATTAATCTGTTTTTGTGCAACTATAATTTTCATCATTTTGTATCCCTAATTTTCTAAATAAACAATGGCAGGTTGGCAAACTGTCACGAGACTGCCACAAAGTTCTAAAATAGCTCTGATATTAAACTTGTACCCAATAACTTTATCTCCGAAAACCCCGGAAAATACCCTATGAACGGCCCAGCGTCTTACACATTGCCTCAAATGACCGATCGCGATCGCGCTAACCTCAGCCGCCTGATCGACTATACTTCCATTAAATCCGTACCCGAAATTTGGGCGATCGTCAAACAGCGATTTCCCCAAACCGTCGCCCTCCACGATCCCCACAGCCAGCCAGAAATCAAACTCACCTACACCGACCTCTACCACCAAATCCAGCAATTCGCCCGCGGCTTGCAAGCCCTAGGCATCGAATCCAATCCCGAAGAAGCAATCCCTCCCCGCGTCGCCCTCTTCGCCGACAACAGCCCCCGCTGGCTGATAGCCGACCAAGGCATCATGACCGCCGGGGCCGCCAACGTCGTTCGAGGTGCCACCGCCGACCCCGGAGAACTCCTGCACATCATCCAAGACAGCGGCAGTACCGCCTTAGTAGTCGAAAACCAGGCATTACTCAAAAAACTCCAACACCGCCTCCCCGACTTACCCATTCAACTCGTCGTCCTCCTCTCCGACGAAGAACCAGAAACCAACCAAACCCTCAACACAGTCAAATTTTCCGAAGTCATGGCCACAGGGGCAAGTAGCACCCTCAAACCCACCAACCACAACCCGCAAACCCTCGCCACTCTCCTCTACACCAGCGGCACCACCGGCAAACCCAAAGGCGTTATGCTGACCCACGGCAACTTGCTGCACCAAATCACCACCTTCGGGACAATTCTCCAGCCCGAAGCCGGCGATGGCGTTCTCAGCATCCTCCCCAGTTGGCACGCCTACGAACGCACGGTTGAATATTTCATGTTTTCCCAAGGATGCACCCAAATTTACACCAGCATTCGCTATTTCAAACAAGACTTTAAAACTTACAAACCCCAGTACATGGTTAGCGTTCCGCGCATCTGGGAATCGATTTACGAGGCAGTACAAAAGCAATTTCGGGAACAGCCGCCCAACAAACAAAAATTGGTGAATTTCCTGTTATCTGCCAGCCAACAATACATAGAAGCCCGCCGCATTTCCCAAGGATTAACTCTCAATTTACAACCTGCCTCAGTTGCTGAAAACTTGATCGCCCGGATCAAAATCATTCTGTTGTCGCCCGTTTACGCCCTTGCCGAAAAACTCGTTTACCAAAAAGTCCGGGAAGCTACGGGAGGACGTTTTAAGTGGGCAATCAGCGGCGGCGGTTCTTTGGCCGCGCATTTAGACAATTTCTTTGAAATTGCGAATATCGGTTTGTTGGTGGGATACGGTTTAACCGAAACATCCCCGGTTTTGACAGTCCGCCGCCCTTGGCACAATCTTAAAGGTTCTGCCGGAGGGCCTATTCCAGGTACGGAAATTAAAATAGTAGACTCGGAGACTCGGCAACAACTGCTTCCGGGCCAGCGCGGCTTGGTATTGGCAAAAGGGCCGCAAATCATGGCGGGCTATTATCTCAATCCCCAAGCTACCTCAAAGGTGATGGACTCGATGGGCTGGTTTGACACCGGCGATTTAGGCTGGCTGACACCTGGAAACGACTTAGTTTTGACCGGGCGGGCCAAAGATACGATCGTCCTCAGCAACGGCGAAAATATCGAACCGCAGCCGATCGAAGATGCCTGCATCCGCAGCCCCTACATCGACCAAATTATCGTAGTAGGTCAAGACCAGAAATCGATCGGCGCCTTAATTGTCCCCAATTCAGAAGCCCTACTCAAATGGGGCGAAACTCAGAGTCCGCCCATACAGGAAATTGACTGGAATAGCAAGATAATTCAAGACTTATTCCGCCAAGAGTTGAACCGGGAGGTGAAAAATCGCCCTGGATACCGCGCGGACGATCGCATCGGCCCGTTCCGGTTAATTCAGGAGCCATTTTCAATGGAAAATGGAATGTTGACCCAGACCCTGAAAATTAAGCGCCCGGTTGTGACTGAACACTACCGCGATATGATTGACGGGATGTTTTGAAAATATTCGCAGGACTTGGGGAATGGAAAAGCAAAAATGATCCCAACAACCGAGTCCCAATTGGTGTCAACAATCGCCTGAAAACCTTTGTATCTCTCGTTGATAGCAGAGGCCAGAGCCCCCTCGCATCCCCTTAAGAAGAGGGGTTGACTTTGAGAAGATTCTTATCCCCCCCGACCTAGGGGCGTGCCCGCCCTGGGCTAGGCGGGATCTGGTCTAAATCGCCAGACAGAAGACCGATCGTAGGTTTGAAGGTTAAGTTGACACCAATGCCCTAGTCTCGAATCCGAGTCCTCAGTCATTAGGAAATGTTTGCGAACTAATGACTAATGACGGATGACTTAGGACGAATGACTAATGACTAATTCCCCTTGATAATTGACAAGCAACAACATGGAACCACAATTACTCTTGAAGCGATCGATTAGCGTGAAAGTCATCGTTACTCCCCGCTGGAAAGAAGAAGCTCAACAACAACTCCAAGGCCAAATCAACCAAATAGATTCTCAGCTACAACAGCTAGAAATGCAAGGGAGCCGGATGATTTCTGAAATCCAAAAGCAAAACCTGCAACCCCCAGGCCCGCAAGTAACCCAGCAAATAGAAAACATTCAAGTGCAAGTGAATCAAAGAAAAAGCGAACTGCTAGAACAAAAAAACCAAAACCTGCAACAACTCCAACAAGTACAGGTTTTAGACCTCGAACAAGAAGTTAGTCAAGGTCAAATTGACGGCACGTTCACCGTCGGGATGGGAGAAAACTTGATTCAAAAAATGCAAGTAGAAATTCTACTCCGCGACGGCATAGTTGAAGAAATTCGAGGTGATATTTAGAAGTTAGAAATTGGTAATTGGTAATTGGTAATTGCTAATTGGTATGTAATTTTGAGTTGATAGTCGCACATCTTCGGACTAGAGGCTGGCATAATAATTATTGCCGATTGCCGATCGCCAATTATCAATCGCCAAATACCGATCGCCAATTACCAAATCAAAAGGACTTTTTACAGATGATTCGCGAAGTTTTCATGCCAGCCCTGAGTTCTACCATGACAGAGGGCAAAATTGTTTCCTGGGTCAAATCCGCCGGAGACAAAGTAGAAAAGGGCGAAACCGTAGTCGTAGTTGAATCCGACAAAGCCGACATGGATGTCGAGTCTTTCTACGAAGGCTATCTAGCAATAATTATTGTAGAAGCTGGCGAAGTTGCTCCGGTGGGAGCCGCGATCGCCCTAGTCGCAGAAACAGAAGCCGAAATTGCAGAAGCTCAGAAACAAGGAGCAGGCGCAACCTCCGCCTCCGCCCCAGCCCCAGCAGCCTCCGCCCCAGTCGCAGCTAGCGCATCAGCAGGTTTGCAGCAAAACGTCAGCCGCCAAAACGGCCGCAGCGTCGTTTCTCCCCGCGCTCGCAAATTAGCCAAAGAATTTAAAGTAGATTTGAATTCGATCAAAGGCAGCGGCCCCAACGGTCGCATTGTTGCAGAAGACGTGGAAGCAGCAGCCGGTAAAGCCCAACCAGCCCCGGTTCAACAACAGGTAACAGTCCCCGCCGCAGCCGCACCCGCCGCAGCCGCACCCGCCGCAGCCAAACCTGCACCCGCACCAGTCCCAGCAGTGGCGCTTTCCGGTAACAGAGTACCGATGAACGCGCTGCAAAATGCGGTGGTACGCAACATGGAAGCAAGTTTGAGCGTGCCCTGTTTCCGCGTGGGTTACACAATTACTACTGACAATCTCGACAAACTCTACAAACAAATTAAGTCGAAGGGCGTCACGATGACGGCTATGCTGGCGAAGGCTGTAGCAGTAACTTTACAAAAACATCCTCTGCTGAATGCTTGTTATGTAGAGTCGGGAATTCAACACCGCGCTGATATTAATGTAGCGGTAGCGGTGGCGATGGAGGGCGGCGGTTTGATTACGCCGGTGTTGCAAAATGCCGATCGCCTCGACATATATTCTCTCTCCCGCACTTGGAAGGATTTAGTCGATCGCGCCCGCACCAAACAGCTAAAACCCGATGAATACAGCACGGGAACTTTTACTCTTTCCAATTTGGGAATGTTTGGAGTAGATAAGTTTG
Source organism: Microcoleus sp. S36a_B3 (assembly GCF_036700745.1). NCBI lineage: Bacteria > Bacillati > Cyanobacteriota > Cyanophyceae > Oscillatoriales > Microcoleaceae > Microcoleus > Microcoleus sp. S36a_B3. The sequence continues at coordinate 485,498 of NZ_JAUBPN010000001.1, forward strand.
ACGCGATTTTGCCGCCGAATCAAGGCTCGATTTTGGCGATCGGTTCTTCGCGGCCGCAAGTAGTAGCAAACGAGGAAGGTTTGATGGGAGTGAAGCGACAAATGCAGGTGAATATTACTTGCGATCACCGAGTAATTTACGGTGCTGACGCTGCATCTTTCTTGAAAGATTTAGCCAAATTGATTGAGACAAATCCTCAATCTTTGACACTTTAATTAGGACTAAAGTCCTGACTACAAACCTTACTCTGAGGTTCGTAGTCAGGACTTCAGTCGGGAACATCTCAGTATTGCAAAAAGGATTTTTATGATTATAGAACCCATTTAACATCTTTTGTAAAATCCTTACAGGGCAACTATTCTAGCCTAAATTTAGGATTCTACTGATTCGCCCCAAACCTAGTTGTGGTAATAAGTCTGGAATAGATGTCAAATGGGTTCTATAGGCCTGAACTATGCCTACAGCCATACCCTCGATAATAAAGAAAGCATCTCCAAATTGAACGTTAATAACGTGTAATTTCTCAGCGTTAAAAAAGCACGCAATTCGGAAACACGTAAAAGGAAAATTATGAAAAATACTGTTTATTACCACCAAACTTTGGATTCAGGATGCAGGTTACGAAATCGCAAAGAAGGCTTTTGAAATATCTTTAGTCTTAGTGTGCAAAAAAGGAGATAACAGCCTAAACTTTTGCCTGCATCCCCTAAAAATCAAGTATTAAGTAGTTGTACAAAATTAACTACACAAAATCTCCCCTGAAAGCCTTACAGCGTAAAGAGTCTTTATCTAATTAATTTCGTTTGGTTACTTACGTAGGCTCTAAATACCACGCGATTCCAATGCTTTTGCTAAGCGTTCTAAAACTTCTGTCATCTTTTCCTGGTTGAGAGTAGCAGCATCAACAAGTGCAACTTCTGCTTCTGCTTCTGCTGCTTGCCGACGAATTAATCTTTTTTTTGCAGATTCTACGCTTCGGAGTAATAGAAAAATAACAAAGGCGATAATCACAAAACTAATTACAGATGCCAGGAAAACACCCCATTTTATACCTCCTGGTGCCCAACTTTCCAGGTCTTTAGCTCCCGCAGCCGTTAAAGCAGGATTAAGAAGAATGGGAGTAATAATATCTTTGACTAAAGAATCAATGATTTTTCCAAAGGCTCCACCAATGATGACGGCAACTGCCAGTTCAAGGACATTTCCCTGAACTAAAAACTTCCAGAAATCGCTCCAAAATCCGCTACTACTTCTTGCCATGATGGATGTTCCCCTATAGATATGCCAGTAAAATTTATTTTCTCATGATTCAGGAAAAACTTTATTATATTTTAAACCAAACAAACTGGTCAAAAGCGATCGGGTTCAATCTAAGAACGGAGTGCCGCGACTTTTTGGTGCAACGGATGTTGTCCTTACTTTTCACGCCATCTCTGAAAGCCTTGTCAGGCAAGGGTTTCATCTTAAGACGTTTGTCAATGATTTCTACTTAGGGCTTGCTGAAAAAGTGTACGCAGTGGAAAAACGAGGCTACACAGCTTGAAAAATAGTAGGTTTATTGGTGAATTCCCAAATTTAGCCAGAGACGAACAACCAAGGTGCAAACGTTTTGAGCCTCTATAAAACCCGTTTGACATCTTTTATGCTGTTATACGTGACCGCAAAAGCATTATCCAGCAGCAGCCATGCCTTATTGTAGCAGTCTAACGGATTCAGAATGGGAAATAATTGAACCCATACTACATGAGATATTGCCCAGGAAGAAGCTAACTAAAACCATGTAACTGGACAAAAAGAGAAATCTTAGACGGAATCTTCTATCAACTAAAAAATGGCTGCAATTGGTAAGACCTACCCAAGGATTGGCCCCCTTACAAGGGCCGTATATTGGCTTTACTTGCAGTGGCGAACACAGGGAGTGATAGAAGAGCTGATGAGAGTGCTACATGGGCAAGTGCGTGAGCAGTTGACACTCCCCGGCTATCAGGCGCGAGGATTCTTGGATCATCCAGTTGATTTGCTCGTTGATGTCACCACCAGCGAGTAGAGATCAGTCTGTCCCCCAGCGTGAATTCCGGTGTGCCCCACCGTATTTAAATCGATTCCTGTATGAGCTTTTAAGCCTTTAGCTAGAATGTTTAACGCGGCATTGCGATCGCGATCTAATATCGTTCCGTAACCACAAATATGTGTTCGGGTTGACAAAGTTTTCTTAACAATATCGCCACAGTTTGAACATTTCTGAGATGTGTATTGTGGTGGAACAGCGATAACTGTTTTGCTGTACACTTTTCCAAAATACTCTAACCATTCGGCAAATTGTGACCACGCGGCATCACTAATTGATTTAGCAAGTTTGTGGTTCTTGACCATGTTACGCACTTGAAGGTCTTCGTAGGCTACAAAATCGTTAGATTTCACCACGTACAACGCCGTCTTAATGGCAAAGTCTTTACGCTGCCGACTCACCTTTAGGTGCTTTCTTCCTAACTTGTTGATTGCCTTTTTCCGGCTTTGGGAGCCTTTCTTTTTCCGAGAAACTCGCTTCTGCAATCTCTTCAGAGATTTTTCGCTTTTACGGAGATACCAAGGATGTGGAACTGTGTCACCGTCGCTGTCAGTATAGAAGTGGTTTAATCCCACATCTATGCCGATAATTTTACCAGTATAAATGGGTTCCTCTTTTCATTCAATGTTGATGCAGAATTGGGCATAATAGCCGTCAGCACGACGCACTACCCTAATTCGCTTGATCTCATCGGGTGCTGAGAAATGCAAGTCCCGACTACCAATTAACTTGAATTTTCCAGCAGCAAAGCCATCCTTAAATGTTAGGCATCTTTTGTCGCTAGAAAGCGCCCAGCCGGATTGTTTGTATTCGACGGAACGAGTGTACTTTTTGAACTGCGGGTAGCCCTTTTTTCCGGGCTTCTTAGCGAAAGCAATTCGCGAAGAAACGTTGAATAGCAAAAATGGCACGTTCAGCCGAAGCTTGACGCGCCATTGAGTTAAGCTGGCCTGCCCATTCAAATTCTTTCGCCATGATGGCGCATTGTTTGTACAGATCTACTAACTTAATTCCTTGGTTGTCTATCCAATGTCTAAGAGTTTTGTTTCTGACAAATTGAGCCGTCCGAATCATGTCGTCGATGATTCGATATTGCTCCGCTTTGCCCTTCAACTTAAACTCTAAAACTATCATTGGAATAGTTTATCACTTTTGCTAAAATTTTTACCCATAAGTCTGTATACTTAACAAGTTTTTACAGTTCTTGTAATTAAAGCCATCCTATAAGGACGGGGCTTTAGACCCAATTTTTTGGTAAAAAAAGCCCAATGGACTACATTTTAGTTTTTCTTGATGCGGACTAAAGTCCTCACTACAAACCTTTGACTACTGACTATAAACTAATTACTCGATCGCACAGTCAAGACTTGCGGCGGCGTCGCATCCGGCGGATACAAGAAATCCACCTGCACCAAACGGCGTTCCCCCGGCTTCATATTCACATTCACCAAAGGTTCCCCCTGCTGTCCCCGGCGCTGCACGATGTGAATGTAGCGCGTCAAAGTCTTACCCGTATCGTCATTAAATATCACCCGCACCGTACCTCGGAAAAATATCCGATTTTCCGGCGGATCGTAAAACATCAATCCCCCCGATTTTGTATTTGTTTTAATCGGTGTTTGCATTCTAATACTCACCGATTGAGACTCGCGAGATTTGTTATAAAGCGGAAAAGCTAAGTTGTATTGAATTCCGTAATTGCCGTGAGCAAAATAAGCAGTATCGGGATAGCGAGCTAACATTTTAGCGCTTTGAATTTGGCCTGTGCCAAAAGTACCCGTATCCGTAGTGCTCAGAGCATAGGAAAATGACTCGCCGCGCTTGGGAACAGTTAAATAATCGGTTCTCGAATTATCAGTAATTTTAGCTTTCCACTCCGAACCTTCAGCTACTCCCGCCACGCGGCCGTAAATTTTTTGCAGCGGATTTTCGTCTTGCGGAGTTGGTGCCAAATCTCTCGGCCCCGCTAAACCTTTGGTATTTAAAATATTTTCCCACTCTTCTAAAGTCGGAGATTGTTCGACTCCATTTTTAGTTGGAGGAGCAAACATTGCTAAACTAGCAACATAAACCGAATTGCTGCTCGACATTCGCATCAAAGTCGATCGACCGTTGGAAGCAGGCCTAATATTCCCCACAGGTATCGGCAAATTCATCAGCATTCGGCTCTGATTCGCCGGAATTTCGATCGCAGCGGGCAAAATGGCTTGTCTGTACCCCCGCAGCACATCGCTGGTAATCCGGCTTCCAGGCCCCGCAAACACTGTGCCGAATCGATTTTCTAAATACGAGGGCAAATCGACAAACAACGCATCCGGCTGAGTTAAATAGGTAGCTCCTTGCAAGACTTTTAAAGTAACAGGTTCCGAGTTGGGATTGTAGACAATTATTCCTTGAAATAAGGTGCGAGTTTCGTTGCGATTTTTAGCTTTGGCGATGTGGTGGGCGAAGATATCAAATCGATTTTTGAAGGGAAAGTTTAAGTGTGCAGAAGGTACTTGTTTACCTTCTTGGGGAAATGTGGAGAGCAAAATGCCTTCGGTTTGCACGACTTCCGGGCTGTTGCTGTTGAAAACGGGAATGTTGTCGAGTTTTCCCGGCAAAACGCGCACTTGCTGGGGCACTGTCACAGTATTCAGCGGGCTGCTGCTTGGCGGCGGCGGCTGCACATCCCGTTCGTTTTCCGGTAGGGGAACTTCTGGCTGGATCAGCAGTTGCTGTTGGGTGGGAGGTGCGGCGATTGTTTGAGCGAGGGGGAAAATTGGCAAAAACATTGCTGAGAGCGCGTTTAACTGAACTTGCAGAAGATTACCACATAGCAACCGACAAAAAACCTTACCACAAGTTGGTTGATATTTTCTGGGGATTTTGGGATTTTAGGTCAATTTTTTGGGAAATTCGGGTCTCGCAAATTTTTTGTTCTTCACCTTGACAAAATCTACATTTTGTCAAGGTGAAGAACAAAAATAAGAGCCAGAAGCACTATAGCTGCGCTGGCTCTTATGAGTTGATACTAGAAGTTAACCTGAATCCACTAGAAATGCGACGAGCTTTTCTGCCGATGGATGACCTGCACCCCTGAGAAAATTTAAGCAAGAGCTTTTTTTGCCTGCTTGCGGCGTGCTGCTACTAAACTTCCCAACCCCATCACCATGCCTGCAATAGTAGTTGGTTCGGGTACTGGCTCAGCATCAGCCGAAACTCCGGCCATAACTTTGTCACTCTTACCAACATTAGACCCAGCTACCTGTTGGAAGCGAACCCCTGCCTTGAGCGTACCATTCTGAAATCCCGTCAAGAAAGCACTTTCTGCCTGAGCCGCACTCAGACTGCTGCCAGTTAGCAAAAAGCTAACCAAAGAAGACTGATTTTTATATAAGCCTCCATTAGCGTTTCCACCATCAAACTCTTTGCGCGGAATGCTAATGCCATAGTCGAAACCGTTGTGCAAGCCACTAATATCAACATTGTTCCAAAACGCTGTAAAATTGCTGCCTGCGGTCGATTTAACCGATGCATTAACGCCGCTCAATACGTCAAATGCCACCCCAACGAGAGAAGAGTTGGTTGCGCCACCGGCTGTAGTCTTAGTGCCAGTGGTATTGGTGATGCCCAAATTCAGGAGCAAGTCGGCTCCACTTTGGACAAAGTTGAAGTCCAATGTTGCAGTAGCGCCGGTGCCAATGCCGTTGGTCGTACCGTACTGAGGAGCCACGGATAAACTGAAGGCTTGGGCTTGCGTTGCAGTTAGTAATGAAGAAGCAACAACTAAACCAGCAGTAGCTATACAGGCGGTTAGTGGTTGGGCGAAGTTGGTTTTCATAAGAGTAATCCTTTTTTATATCGTTGGGGGATTGACTTTATTGATTTATTTCGGTATGTATTTACATCATCTATCATGTAAAGGTCTTTGTCTATACATTTTTGATACCTTTACCAAAACAATATTTTGCGAGGTTTAAGAATAAACCTTTCGTAAACGTGGTTGTATCGCCAAGGCTAGGATGACTGCTGCTGAGGCATTCCACGCCTAACTATCCGTTATTGCAACTTTCGGTATCATCGGTTGTCACAACCGCTGACTACGTAATGTTACTAAGACTAAGTAATATATTATACAAATATTGAGAAATGTGTTGGTCGATCGCCTGATGTACGCGAAAGTAAATATGGAATTAGTAACTCTTCCCGGGCGCAGATAGCGGGTTTGAGCCACTAAAGTACGGCGTGGAGAACCCAAAATTTAGACTTTTGTTCAATCTCCCAGATTCATCTGTGAAGTAAATCTAAAATCTAAAATCGACAGAATCCCCGCGACACCCTACAATTTGAGATTGCCTCGACTCGCCCGCCAGTGACACAATAACGTTACTAACAGACAAATTTTCAATGACGATAATTTTAACCAACGACGACGGCATCGACGCTCCGGGGATTCAGGCACTTTTGCAGGCTGTAGAAGGCAAAACAATTATGGTGGCTCCGCAGGGGCAATTGTCGGGCTGCGGGCATCAGGTGACGGCTCACAGTCCGATTCATGTCGATCGGCGATCGTCCGTGGAATATGCTGTAGGGGGAACACCTGCCGATTGCGTGCGTATTGCTCTTCATCACCTTTGTGCGAAGCCGGATTTGGTGCTTTCGGGTATTAACGCAGGTGGCAATTTGGGGGTTGACGTGTATATTTCGGGTACGGTTGCGGCTGTGCGGGAAGCCGCCATGCACGGTATTCCGGGAATCGCAATTTCCCACCGGATTAAAAGGCCGCTCGAAATAGATTGGGATGTCGCTACTCGGTGGACATCGCGGGTGTTGGCGGATTTGCTGAACCGGGAACCAAAGTCGGGGTGTTTTTGGAATGTGAATTTGCCGCATTTAGCGCCGGGAAGTGCGGAACCGGAAATTGTGTTTTGCCAGCCTTCGACGCAGCCGCTGCCTGTGGTTTACCGGGTGGAGGGAGAATACTTTTATTATGCCGGAGAATATGGCTCGCGCGATCGGGCGGCGGGAACTGATGTTGACGTGTGTTTTGAGGGTAATATTGCGGTGACTGAGATATCTCTATGAGCGGATTTTGAGCTGTTTGGGCGATCGAGATATTTTTTTATTAGTAGATTAATAGGATGTGTTAAATGCGGCAAGGGAATATTTGATATTGATAGCTAAAAACTGAACTGTACATACCCTAAATAAAATATCGTGTTCGCTCAATTGCCAATAATAAACAAGGTTTGTAGTGAGAACTTTAGTCTTGATAACCAGAAGACTAAATTCCTCACTACATACGAATCTGATTATTAAGCTTCTTCGAGCGACATGACATAAGAAACAGATTTTCGGATTATCCCAAAAAGGGATATTTCGATGTTGGAAATTGTAGTAATGACCATTGCACAGCATTAATAGCCATCCCGAAATCGGCTGCTATCTCTACTTGCTGCCGTCACTGCTACCATGACTTTTTTTTGTCATCCTTCGGCTTAGCCGCAGCGTCAGGCTGTTTCTTGGGCTTTTTGACTTCTTTGTTGCTTTTTTTTTCTTTTGACATAATGATTCCTCTCTTTTGACTCAGCATAACATAGATTGAAACATCTGTCTAACTGCCATTAAAACCGGTTGCCTCAAACTGATTTGAGAGTGTATCCGCTAAGTTACCTTGAATAAAATAGGTTTGTAGTGATGACTTTAGTCCACAGCATTTTCAGAGAGATTTAGTCCTAACTACAAACTTATTTCTTATTTCATTGCATATTTTTAGCAGACACAAGATTGCTTGCGGTTGATTTTTGATGATTTTTGGTAGATGACAGACCCGATTTTGCACAAAGAGCATCTACAGATAAGCTGAGACGCAGCTAGATTGTATAATATAAAAAAATAAGCAATCATTAGTTATAGTGTATGCCAGCCAAAAATC